>CAJAHV010000073.1 GCA_903939555.1 uncultured Alphaproteobacteria bacterium
CAGTTCTTCGAGAAAAAAGCCGAAATATTTGAAAAACCCGAGGATGCCGAGGTTGGCGATGACCCCAAGCGCCAGCCAGGGTTGCCGGCCGTACCGGGTAATAAGCCGGGCAAAACCCCAGTTGATGAATGCCGAAGCGATGAGCAGCAGCACGAAGCGCCAGTCCCACGCGCCATAGAATGCCCAGCTGGCGACGAGCAGCAGCAGCTTGCGCCATTCATTGTGGCGGGCGCCCAGCGTCCACACCAGCGCGAAGACGACGAGGAAGAACAGGCCGAAACTGAGTGTCGGGAACAACATGGGTCAGCGCGGCGCCACGCCGTCATGCGCCAGATCGATGCGCAGGCGGCGGGCGATCTCGGCGCCGCCGGCGCTGGTATAGTGGACAAAGTCCCCGGTCATCAGCGGCGGGCCGGCCTGGACATTGGCAATGGCGGCGCAGGTGCCGCCCATGCGGCCCTGCCAGTCCCAGAAGGCGAGGCCCAGTTCGGCGGCGACGCGGCGCTGTGCGGCGCGCACCACCGCCAGCCCGGGCGGGGCGAACAGCGGCCGGCCGGTGCCGATCTGCGGGCGCGGCAGGGGGTCGGCCGGGGTGAAAACCGCAGCCGGTGCCGGATCGACCAGCGCAAAGCCAGTCACCAGCGGCGCCGGAAGCGGTGCCGCATCGGCGATATCGAGCGCCATGTCGGTGGCCAGCGCCACCGGCCAGGCCGGGCCATTGTCGATGGCGCCGTTGCAATCGGCCGCCGCGCCAGCGGCATTGGCGACGAGTCCGGTGTTGCGGCTGAGTGCGTCGGGCGCGCCGATGACCAGCATCGGCACTGGCCCCGCCAGCCGGCGCAGCCGTTCGACCTGCTGGCGCAGCACCGCCGCCACGGCATTGCCATCGACGCGCGGGGCAAAGCCTTCGTTGGTGCCGAAGGCGATGACGATCAGGTCGGGGTGCCAGGCGCGCAATTCCTCGGCGATGACCGCATCATCGTTGCGGGCGAAATGCACCAGTTGCGACCCCGGCACGCCCAGGTTGGACAGCATGATGCCGGCGCCGCGACGTTCCACGCCCCATGACGTGAGCCGCGCCTGGCCGTTCATCACCAGCACCTGCGCCGTCGCGGCGCGCTCGGGCACGTCGAAACGCCGGCAGCGCGGGGTGTCGATTTCGGCAGTCATGTCGATGGTTTCGGCTTGGCTGCCGATAGAAACAGCGATCTTTCCGCCCGCCGGCCCGGCGATGGCGCACAAGAGGAGCGTGTCGAAGGCTTGTCCGTCATCGGCGGCAAGGTCGAGCGTGGCCCCGGCGGTGGTGCTGACCAGCGTATAGCCCGACAGGCCGATCGGCGGGCGCGGTTCCGCCGACACCGCGCCGAACACGCCCTTAAGCGTCCAGCCGAGCGAGGGGGTGATGGCCAGGCCGCGGGCGCGATAGCCCTTGAACGGCCGTCCGGGGGGCAGCATGCCACGTCCGCCATTGCCCAGCCGCGCCTGCCAATTGTCACGCCACGCTCCGGTGATGGCATCGCCGGCGGTGTGGCTGTCGCCCAGTTGCAGGATATGCAGCGGGCGATCAGCAGGCGGATTGGCCAGCAGCGCGGCAAAACCGGCGAGCGCCTGCGGCTGGCACAGGGTCGCGGTGCAGGCCACCGGCCCCGGGCTTGCCGCTGCCAGCAGGCCGATCAGCGCCGGCAGCATCAGGTCGCGGCCCCGGGTGCGGCCTTGGATAGGGCAGGGTTGGCCTTTGCGGCGTCGCGGCGAGCGGCCGCGACATGGTCGACGATGCGGATTGCCAGCAGCGCGGTGAGGTGCTTGTAGCCGCCCATCGACATGTGCACGCCGTCATTGGCGCGCATCAACCGGGGCGCGCCAGTCACCGGATCGGGCAGATAGGCGGCATAGTTGCCGCTGCCATCGACCGAGCGCGAGCGGGTTTCGACGAATGGCACGTCGAGTCGCGTCATCAGGCCGGCATAAAAGGCGTTGAGCCCTTCGATATCGGCATTGTAGCGCGCCGCACGCATCACCGGCAGGCCGACCCAGTAAACCTGCGCGCCCTGCGTGCGCAGCCGGGTGACATAGCGGCTGATGCGCGCGCCGATCTCGGCCTGCCAGGCCGGGGTGAGCAGTGCGGCGCCATGGCCATTGGCATAGATGCCCTGCGTATCATTGGCACCAAACGAGATCACGGCGATGTCGACCGGCCCATCGGCAAGCTGTTCGGCAAGCTTTTCTTCGAGGTTGAGGCTGGTGTAGCGGGTGAATCCGGTCGATTGCTGGCTGTAGCGCAGCACGTCATACCCGGCCTTGGCGGGCAATTGGTTATACAGCGCCGACCACAGGCCTTCGCCGAAACTGTCGCCCAGCACGGCGATGCGGACCGGCCGGCCCTCGGTCACGGCGCGGGTCAGCGACGGCGCATAGCGCAAGGCGCACTCCTGCGTGCTGGTCAGCGGCAGGGTGAGGGCGGTGCCGGTGAGCGATTCAGTGGGGTTTGCGAGCCCATTCGGGCGCGTTTCCGACCCCTGCGGGCGCGTTGCGGCGGCTATCCCGGACGGGTTCGATGCTGGCGCGGGGCCTTGCAGGCTAGCGGCAAAGGCCAGGCCGATGGCAATGCCGACGCCGACGCCGAGGCACAGCACCGCTGTCCTGTCGAGCAGCCACGCGACCCTGCCTGTCAATCCGTCTGCCGTCATGTCCCGCCCGATGGCTCCTGTTGC
>CAJAHV010000074.1 GCA_903939555.1 uncultured Alphaproteobacteria bacterium
CGGCGAGCGTGAGCTTGCGGCGGTGATCGCCCTTGGCCATCGCGCCGATCTGGCCGATGGTGACATGGCTTTCATCGACGAACAGCATGGCATTTTCGGGCAGATATTCGAACAACGTCGGCGGTGGTTCGCCGGGCAGGCGGCCGGTGAGGAAGCGGCTGTAATTCTCGATACCGGCGCACGAACCCGTCGCGGCGATCATCTCCAGATCGAAATTGGTGCGCTGTTCGAGCCGTTGCGCCTCGAGCAATTTGCCTTCGGCATTCAACTCCTTCAACCGCTCGGTCATTTCGAAGCGGATCGCCTCGCTGGCCTGTTTCAGCGTCGGGCCGGGGGTCACATAGTGTGAATTGGCATAGACTTTCACATAGTCGAGCTTGGCGACACCCTTGCCGGTCAACGGGTCGAACTCGCTGATCGCCTCGATCTCGTCGCCGAAAAAGCTGATCCGCCAGGCGCTGTCTTCATAATGCGACGGGAATATCTCGAGATTGTCGCCGCGTACCCGGAAATTGCCGCGGGCAAAGCCGGCGTCGTTGCGCTTGTACTGCAAGGCCACCAGCCGTCGGATGATCTCGCGGCTGTCGGCGGTCTCGCCCTTTTTCAGCGTGAAGGTCATCGCCGAATAGGTTTCGACCGAGCCGATGCCATAGATGCACGATACCGACGCCACGATGATCACATCATCGCGCTCCAGCAGTGACCGGGTGGCCGAATGGCGCATCCGGTCGATGGCTTCGTTTACCGAGCTTTCCTTCTCGATATAGGTGTCCGATCGCGGCACATAGGCTTCGGGCTGGTAATAATCATAGTAACTTACGAAATACTCCACGGCGTTGTTCGGAAAGAAACTCTTGAATTCACCATAAAGCTGCGCCGCCAAAATCTTGTTCGGCGCCAAGATCAGCGCTGGCCGCTGCACCGCTTCGATCACCTTGGCGACGGTGAAGGTCTTGCCCGATCCGGTGACGCCGAGCAGCACCTGGTCGCGCTCGCCCTGATTGGCCTGGGCGACAAGCTCGGTAATCGCGGTCGGCTGGTCGCCCGCCGGGACATAATTGCTGACGATGACAAAGGCCTGCCCGCCTTCGGACTTTTCGGGCCGCGCCGGGCGATGCGGCACAAAGCTGCCGTCGGTGTCCGGTTCGGCGAGGCTGGTGCGAATCTGGATTTCCATGGGCGCAATATGGGGTGCATTCGTGATCTGTTCTAGCGCGCCATGCGCCGGATCGACCGCCGCGCCGCATAAACATGGCCAAGGAACAGCAGCGCCAGCAGCGCCGTCAGCGCCCGGTGCAGCGGCGCCGCGATCATGCTGGCCGGCAGATTGGGCAGTTTCAGCCCCAACAGGTCAATGGGCATCGGCGCCAGCGCCAGCCCGGTGACGCCGATGGCGGTGAGCAGCGTGTAGAGCAGGAAATGCCCGATATGCGCCCCGGCCCCGTTCGGCGGTGCCGGCCGCACCAGCCGTTCGAACATGCGGGCAAGGGTCAGCAGGAAGACCGCGCCGCCGACAGCCATGTGCGTCGCCATAAATTCGGCGCGCACCGCATTGTCGGGGGTGAGCACCGCGATGAACTGCCCCATGGTGAAGGCGGCGATGATCAGCGTCGCGCTCCCCCAGTGCAGCCCGCGGGTCAACTGGCCATGGGCGGCAGTGGTGCTGCGCCCCGGCACGCTGCCGCCGTTGCGGCGCCCTTGCCGCGGCGCGGCCCAGAGCAACAGCAGCGCGGCGAGCGTGATCAGCACGGCTTCGGCGTTGAGCAGCCAGGGCAGGCGGCTGCCCGCCGGCGCCCGGGCAAAGCTGCCATCAAGGTTGGCGAGCATGATCGACCAGGCCATGAAGCCCAGCGCTACCGCCGCCAGCAGCGCCGCCAGCACCCGCACCACGGCGAAGCGGCTGTTGATCGAAAGCGCCATAATCAGCGCCAGGCCAAGATAGAAGCTTGTCATGGCGCCCTATGCAGCGGACAGCGGGGCGATTGGCAAGGGGCTGCGGCCCCGGGAGCAGCGACGATGGGCGAAAAGTTCGAACGGCACAAACAGGCCTGGACGAGTGAAGAAGTGCAAAAACTGCACACGCTGGCCAAGAAGGGCATGCCCTTGCGTGCCATCGCCAAGGCGCTGACCCGCAGCGAGGAATCGGTGAAAACGCGGGCGAAAGCCGATAAATTGGGGATTGCGGCGCTGCGTTAGGGTTGGTCGCCCCCCCTCTCCCGCAGGCGGGCGAGGCGGGCTTTGCCACGGGCCGCATGGGCGCCGGAACGGAAAGCGAGTTCAAAGCTGAGAAAGAGCGCGTGTTTGACAGGGCGGGCTGGCGGCTGGTCGGTGTCAGCCAAAGTTCATGAAAGTCGCGTTTTCGGCATTTTTTCCACTTTGGCGGCGGCGCGGTCGATCATGGCCATCAGCCGCGCCGCCGGGATCGGCCGGGCGCGGGTGCAGGCGAGGCCGTCGAGGCGGTATGGTCCGGTTTCGCGGGCCAGCGCCGTGTCGATCAGGTCCGGCCCGGCAGCGACAAAGGCCGGGGCGAGCGCCGCATCCCAAGCGGCGCGAAAATCGGCCGCCGCCGGATGGCCGCGCAAACCATAGGCCGAGCGCGCGCTCATCCCGACCATGGCGGCGGCGCGCAGGATGCTGTGGCCATCGATCAACGCCCGGATGAAATCGTGCTGGCGGGCGGGTGTCCAGCCATCATGGCGGGCGCGGCGAGGGGCGGGGGTTTTGTCCATGACCCGGCGATATAACCGATTTGGTTCGTGTAGGACAGGGGCTCTCAAATTTTTTTAGCTTATGGAAAATCCGCGCCGTCAATCATTTGACGCAAATTTTCTTATTTTAGGCTGCCTTAATCCCTTCTCGAATGCGGTCGGTAAGTCGCTTTCGATAGCTTATTAAGTCGATAGTCTGCTGCCAAATTCGCACACCATCCTCATAACTCGAAGCGCTGTCAGCGGCATCATGTAGAGCGCGCAGATGTGCCATGTAAGCTGTGCTATCTACTACTCCCATCGATTCTCGCATATTGTTGAACACAAACGATGAATGATCCAACGTCGCCGTTTTCAAATTTGTACGTGCGGCTTCGATAC
>CAJAHV010000075.1 GCA_903939555.1 uncultured Alphaproteobacteria bacterium
GCTGCACTTCCGCGCATCCGGCGCGGCGGCCTTCATGCCACGGGATGCGCCTGTCCGGTTGATGCCCGCCATGCTGGCCCGGCCCGTCTCGGTTCCCGCCTTGGTGTTACGCTCGTCCTGCAGATCGCCGAGGCCGCTGGCGGCGCCTGATACAAACGCCACTTTGCCGGCCAATCGCGAACCCATCGCCCATCCCCCAAAGCGCGTCTTTTTCTAGCGTAGATGCACCACATTCTATTGTTTGGGACAAGTAAATTATTTTTCCGGACGATGGCAGAGTGTCGCAGAACCGCTCATGATTTCTAATAATAGACTGATATTATTGTGTCAGTATGCGGAACCGACAGGATCCCCGAATTGCCGACGGCCGGTGAACAACATCCACTTGCTCGCCGGAAGCAAGTAAGTTATCGATTGGCCGCTGAACGGCACGCGACGCAGGCAAGCGGCGCAGTACAGATGCTGGCAGGGATCATCCTCGAACAACGAGAGGGTCTCGCAGCCGACGCGACACAGTAGTGATTTATCAGGGGAGCGAAAGACATGGGGCATTCGTCGAGGAAATTTTTCAGGTTGCTGCTGGTGACATCGGTTTCGATGTCGCCGCTCGTTTCGGCTGGAGCTGTCGCTCAGGAAGCCGCTCAGGCCACCGCTCAGGATGCTGCTCAGGCAGACCGCGGGCTTGACGAAATCGTCGTCACAGCGCGCCGCCGGGCGGAAAATCTGCAGGATGTCTCGTCCTCGCTGAGTGCACTTGGTGCCGCCGATCTGGCGCGGCGCTTCGATTCCGACGTCCGGGATTTTGCCAATTCGTCGCCGAACGTGCTGATCGATGATACGCAGCAGGGCCCCGGTGGCGTCGCCGCGATCTACATTCGCGGTATCGGCGTGGCCGACGTTGAAAAATCGGTGGATCCGGCAGTCGGCGTGATCATCGATGATGTTTACATCGGGCAGAGCTCGGGCAGCCTGCTCAAGGCGATCGATGTCGATCGGGTCGAAATTCTGCGCGGGCCGCAGGGAACGCTGTTTGGTCGCAACGCCACCGGCGGCGTGATCAACGTCTCGCGGTCGCGCCCGACGCAGGAGCTCACCGGCAAGGCGCGGGCAAGCTACAGCAGCTTCTCGACCGTCGATGCCCAGGGTGTGGTCAGCTTCGGCCTCGCGCCGCGCGTCGCGTTGAAACTGAGCGGCGCCTATAACTCGACCGACGGTTACATCTTCAACCGGACCCAGAACCAGCCTGGGCAGAAGTCCGACTTCCGCGCCATCGGTGCCCAGTTGCTGGTCACGCCGACCGACGCGCTCGAAATCAGCGTCAGCTATGACCATCAGCTGACCCGGCAGGATCCCGGCCAGTTGCAGGCGCTGACCAAGTCGACCGACCTGTTCTGCTCGGCGTACAAATTCTGCTCGCCAACGCCCGGCACGCCGATTTCCGGCGACCGTTACGTCAGCGTCGGCAATGCCCCGGTCGACAAGAGCGCGCGTTTCACGCTCGACATGGCGATCGGCAAGGCGAAGTATGACCTCGGTAACGATGTCGATCTGGAATATATCCTGGGTTATCTGAAGACCAAGGAATCGATCAACCAGGATTTCGATTCGACGCC
>CAJAHV010000076.1 GCA_903939555.1 uncultured Alphaproteobacteria bacterium
GCTCGGCATCGCGGGCAATCTGGTCGCTGCTTGTCTCGATCTTGGCCTCTGTGCGTGCCAGCCGCTCAGCAGGCGGCGGCACGGTGGCCAAAGACGGCTCTGCGGCGGGGGGCTCGAGCCGGGCAAGCCGCTCCCGCAGCCGGGCGATCTCGGCGCTATCGGCGGATTTGGGAGCGATCATGGCGGTGAACGGCAGCATGTTGCGTACCCGTGTCTCGAACCAGGGGTTGGCGATCATGCCGGCCACGAACACCAGCAGCGCGCCGAGCAGCGCCCACGGCAGGAAGCTGCGCCCGGCGCGCGGTGGCGGCGTCGGCGGGCGCGAGGACAAGCGTGCGCGCAACCTTTCGGTGGCGTCGAGGCTGGCGCGATCGACTTCGCCGCGATCAAAGGGGGCGTCCATCGAGTTTCCCGGTATCATGGCTAAGGCTCGCCCTTGTGGCACGTCGCGCCGATGGCCGCCAGCAGCGCAGCTTCGCTCGGTGCCGGCGCTGCCCGCGTCGCCCGCCAGCCCGTTCCGGCCGCAGTGATGATCCCGGCGCTCAGCGCGGCGATGGCAATGGTGGCGCGATCGATCCCCAACCGGTCGCATTCCGCGGCGAAATGCCCCGCGGTGCGAGCACTGTAAAGCATCACCCAATCGACCGCCGGCACGCCAACGAGTGGCAGTAGCCGGGCGCGATAGACGCTGCGCGTATCGACCTGGAGCACAGCAGGAATGACCACCAGAGTACGGTCTTCGCCAGCTAGATGGAGCAGCGCGGTAATGCCAGCGGCAGCGACCGTGTCGAGCAGCGCCTGAGCCGTACCGCCGCCATCGCGGATATCGGCGAAACCGGCGAGCCGCGCCGCCATGGCCGTGGCCGCGCCGACGACATAGGTAGGCAGGCCATGCCAGGCCTCCGCGGCTGCCAGCCGCGCAGCAAAGGCGCTCGTCAACATGATCGCCTGCGGCGGTGTGGCCGGCGGCTGCCAGGCGAGCGGTTCGGCGACCATCAATGGCGCCAGAATCGCGGCATGACCGTGCTCGGCCAGCCGGGCTGCGGTTGCCTCGCCACCGGGCAGGGGCCGGGTGACGAGCAGGCGCATGGGCTCAGCCAGCGCTGAACAGGGCCCGCAGGCCGGGGCTGGCATCGGCGAGCATGTCGGCCGCGAGCGCGGCAACAAGGCCGGGCGCATCGACCAGCGCGGCTTCGAACCCGCCTTCCTCGATCTCGGCACCGTCTTCGGTCATGATCTCGGCGCGGAAGGCTACCCGGTCTCCGCTGATCGTCGCCAGCGCCGCCACTGGGCTGTGGCAGGTGCCACCCAGCGCCGCCAGGAAGGCGCGTTCAACGCCAACGGCGGCAAAGGTGTCGCCATGATTGACCGCAGCGAGCAGCGCCAGCACCGCTTCGTCGCCCGCCCGCGCCGTGATGCCGACAGCGCCCTGCGCACTCGCTGGCAGCATCGTGTCGATGGTGATGGTTGCGCCAACGGCGATGCCGAGCCGGTCGAGCCCGGCGGCGGCAAGCAAAGTCGCGTCAATGGCGCCGCTTTCGACCTTGGCCATGCGGGTGGCGACATTGCCACGCAGGATTTCGGTGACAATATCGGGGCGCAACGCCCGCAATTGCGCGGCGCGGCGCGGGCTCGAGGTGCCGACGCGGGCGCCGGGGGGCAGCGCATCAATGCTGGCGGCGCCGATCAGCCGTTCGCGGACATCGGCGCGCGGCAGCATGGCGGCAAGCGCGATGCCGTCGCGTAACTGGGTTTCGACATCCTTCATCGAATGGACGCCGCAATCGATGCGACCGTCGATCAGCGCGCCATCAAGCTCCTTGGTCCACAGCGCCTTGCCGCCGATCTCGGCGAGCGGCCGGTCCTGCACCCGGTCACCGGTGGTCGAGATGATGACGATTTCGGCCACGCCCGGCGCCCAGCCATGCGCGGCAGTGAGCGCAGCGGCAGTCATGTTGGCCTGGGCGAGCGCCAGCGGCGAGCCGCGAGTGCCGAGCTTGAAGGAAGAAATGCTGGTCATGGGGCACACTTGTGAAAGCCTGACGCGCGCTTGGCAAGATGCCCCGCGCCGGTCGCCGCGGGCGGTGATCGCGGATTGGCGCTGTGGACCGTCAACCGCGCGTGCACGCCTACTGCCCGGATGCGGAGCGTCTCGGACGCGTTGCAGCCATGCTCGAATGCCATCGACAGCAGCGCAGCCCGACGCCACTATGCCACCAAAGGGGAGCCAGCGTGGCAATCAGCACGACCGCAAATGCCACAGCACCCGACAATCCGCTGCTCCATGGCCCGATCCTGCCCCGGCTGATCGGCTTTGCGCTGCCCAACATGGGGGCGATGGTTGCTGGTTCAGTCGCCGCGATTGCCGAAACCGCCTATGTCGGACAGCTCGGCGTGCCGGCACTGGCCGGGATGGCGGTGGTGTTTCCGATGGTCATGCTGCAGGGCATGCTGTCTGCCGGTGCCATGGGCAGCGGGGTTTCGGCAGCCATCGCGCGGGCGCTGGGCAGTGGCGACAAGCCGCAGGCCGAAGCGCTGGCGGTGCATGCATTGTGGATCGGGATGCTCGCCGGGGTCATCACCACATTGGTCGTCGAGCTGTTTGGTCCTATGCTCTTCGCGTTGCTGGGCGCGCGTGACGCGGCGCTGGCACAGGCAATTATCTATGCACGGGTGGCGTTCCTCGGTTCGATCGCGGTGTGGCTGGTCAATCTGCTCGCCGCAGTTCTGCGCGGTGCCGGCAGCATGAAGGCGCCATCGGCCATCCTGTTGCTGACCGCGGTGACGCAGGTCGTCATCGGCGGGGTGTGCGGGCTGGGGTTGGGGCCGGTGCCGCGCTTCGGCATGGCGGGCGTCGCAGCAGGGCAGGTGGCGGCATCGGCCATTGGCGCGGCGCTGCTCATCCTTCAGTTGCGCTCCGGCCGGTCGGCGGTGACGCTGACGGTCGGCTCGGTGCGGCCGCAGGCGGCGCTGTTCGGGGCAATCTTGCGCACCGGGGCGACCGCGGCAGTATCGCCGATCATGTCAATTGCCACGATCATCCTGCTCAACCGGCTGGTTTCGGGCTATGGCCCGACGGTGCTCGCCGGCTTCGGCATCGGTACGCGGCTGGAATTCCTGCTCACGCCGCTCAGCTTTGCCATCGGCGTGGCGTCCGTACCGCTGGTCGGCACCGCCATCGGCGCCGGCATGGTGGCGCGAGCCCGGGCGGCGGCGTGGATCGCGGGTGGGCTGTCGGCAGCGGCGATGGCGACCATCGGCATCGGGCTCGGCCTGTTTCCCGGGCTTTGGGTGGGGATATTCACCAGCGATCCCGCAACATTGGCGGTGGCATCAGACTATTTTCACTGGGTCGGCCCGGCCTATGGCTTCTTCGGCGCGGGGATGAGCCTGTTCTTCTCCTCGCTTGCTGCCGGGCGGGTAGTCGGCATGTTGCTTGCCGGCGCGTCACGGCTGCTGGTCATCGTGCTCGGCGGGCTGGTGCTGGTGCCGCTGGCGGCGCCCTTATGGATGGTCTTTGCGCTGATCACAGTCGCCATGGTGACCTATGGCAGCATGGCGATGCTGGTCATGGCGCGGGCGAAGTGGGGCATGGAGTCGACCCCTCGCTGAGAGCGGGCTAAGGGGAGCCATGCTTGTCCTTGGTATCGAATCATCCTGCGATGAAACCGCCGTGGCGCTCGTGCGCAGTGATCGCTCCATCGCGGCGCAGCGCATCGCGTCGCAGGATGAAGCGCATCGCCCGTTCGGCGGTGTCGTTCCCGAACTGGCGGCACGCGCCCATGTCGACCGGTTGACGCCGATGGTGGCAGCGGTGCTCGCCGAAGCCGGCATGACGCTTGATGATGTCGATGCGGTGGCGGCAACGGCGGGGCCGGGGCTGATCGGCGGGGTGATGGTCGGGCTGGTGACCGGCAAGGCGCTGGCCTTTGCGGCTGGCAAGCCGCTGCTGGCGATCAACCATCTCGAAGGCCATGCGCTCAGTCCGCGCCTCGCCGATGCATCGTTGCAGTTTCCGTACCTGTTGCTGCTGGTATCGGGCGGCCATTGCCAGCTGCTCGGGGTGGAAGGCGTTGGGCGTTACCGGCGGCTGGCGACGACAATCGACGATGCAATCGGGGAAGCATTCGACAAGACCGCCAAAGTGCTGGGGCTGGGCTTCCCCGGTGGGCCGGCGGTAGAGCGGGCGGCGGTACGGGGCAATGCCCGGCGCTTTGCGCTGCCGCGGCCGTTGCTGGGCAGTGCCGAGCCGCATTTTTCGTTCGCCGGGCTGAAATCGGCGGTGCTGCGGCAATGGCAGGCGCTGCCGGCACCAGGGGATAGCGAGCGCGACGACCTCGCTGCGGCGTTCCAGCAGGCCGCTACCGACTGCCTGATCGACCGCACGGCGCGGGCGCTGTCGGTGTTCCCGCAGGCAACCGCGCTGGTGGTGGCCGGCGGTGTGGCGTCGAACCAGCATATCCGGGCGGCCCTCGCGGCGCTGGCGGCGCGGCATGGCACCGCCTTTGTCGCGCCGCCGCTGTGGTTGTGCACCGACAATGCCGCGATGATCGCCTGGGCCGGGGTCGAACGACTGGCCTTGCCGGCGGCAGAACGGGCAGCGCTCGGGCTGGTCGATGGCCTTGACGCCCCGGCGCGGCCGCGCTGGCCGCTCGATCCGGGGGCAGAACCGGTGCGCGGCGCGGGGGTCAGGGCATGACCATAGGAGTTATCGGCGGCGGTGCATGGGGCACAGCACTGGCACAAGTGATGGCGCAGAGCGCCGAAGTGTTGTTGTGGGCGCGCGAAACCGAGGTAGTTGCGGCGATAAATACCACGCATTCGAACCCGGACTTCCTGCCCGGCGTGGCGCTTTCGCCGCGGATCCGTGCGACCAATGACCTGCAAGCGCTCGCCGACTGCTCGCCGTGGCTCGTCGTGGCCCCGGCGCAGCATCTGCGCGGCGTGCTGGCGGCGGCAGATCTGCGCGGCCGGCCACCGCTGGTGCTGTGCGCCAAGGGCATCGAAACGGGGTCATTGCAGCTAATGGCCGAGGTGGTAGCGGATGTGACCGACGCACCGGTGGCGGTGCTGTCGGGGCCGACGTTTGCCGGCGAAGTGGCGCGCGGCCTGCCGACGGCGGTGACGCTGGCCTGCCGCGATGGCACGCTGGGGGCGGCACTGGTGCAGCAATTGGTGCGCCCGGGGTTCCGGCTCTATCTGTCTGACGATGTGACCGGGGCGGAGATCGGCGGCGCGGTCAAGAATGTCCTCGCCATTGCCTGTGGCGTGGTCGAAGGCGCCGGGCTCGGGCTCAATGCACGCGCGGCGCTGATCGCGCGGGGCTTCGCCGAAATGACGCGCTTCGGCCTTGCACGCGGGGCGCGGGCGGAAACGCTCGCCGGCCTGTCGGGGCTGGGCGACCTGGTGCTGACCTGTTCGTCAGCGAACAGCCGCAATTTCACGCTGGGGGTTGGCATCGGGCAGGGCAAGACGGCGGCGGATCTGTTGGCGACGACGCGCACCGTGGCGGAAGGCGCCGCAACCGCGCCGGTGCTGGTGGCGGCGGCGCGCGCGGCGGGGGTGGAAATGCCGATCTGCGCTGCGGTGGCGGCGCTGCTGGCCGGCGCGCCGCTGCACGAAACGGTGGCCGGGCTGCTGGGGCGGCCGCTGACATCCGAATAGGCAGCCTTTTTCCCCGCCGGGGGGCGGGTGGCCGCGCCTAAGCCGCGCCTAGGCCGCGCCTAAGCCGCGATGGCGCGCTCGATCCAGTCGCGGGTGTCGGGGATCGCGGCTTCGACCTGGGGCAGGTCATTGATGCACAGGAACTTGAACTGCGGCTGCAAGGCGCTGGCGAGATAAGCGCGCACCTGCAGCAGCGGGTAATCCAGCACCGCGCCGGTGCGCAGGTGGAGGTGATCGTCACCGTCGTGGAGCACCGCCAGCCCCTGCGCGATACAGGCGTGATTGTGCAGCGCCTGCGGCAGGAATTGCGACACGCAGCGAAAGCGCTGGCCGATATTGGCGACAAAGGCGGCGCGGTGGCGGTCATACAGACCGGCGAGCACCGAGCGGCGCAGCGGGTGGACGACATGCGCGCCGGCAAACACGTGCCCGGCATCAA
>CAJAHV010000077.1 GCA_903939555.1 uncultured Alphaproteobacteria bacterium
CGCAACGGCTACAAATCGGGTAAAACTTGCGCCCATATCAAACTGCCCAGACCACATACTAAAGAAAAGTGTATTTTTGTTTATTAATTTACTTTTATACACAAATAACGAACTATGATCTGATTAGCTGCACTGCAAGAAAAACACAACAACTCTCGCACCCCGGCTGGAAACCAGTCGCAAAAACAGCAGGAACCAACGCAATCCAGACTATAGTCGGCCGTTGACCAGATCCGAATAGTCGCTCGCCAATTGCCGGGTCAGCGCTCCGACCTCGAACCGCCACGGACCGATCTCGGCCAATGGCGTCACTTCGGCGGCACTGCCGGTCAGGAACGCCTGTTCGAATGTTTCGAGTTCTTCCGGCCAGATGACGCGCTCGATGACCTCGATCCCCCGGCGGCGCGCCAGGCCCATGACGGTGCGGCGGGTGATGCCATCAAGGAAACAGTCGGGCGTCGGGGTGTGGAGCGCGCCATCCTTGAGAAAGAAGATGTTCGCGCCCGTCGCTTCGGCGACCTGGCCACGCCAATCGAGCATCAACGCATCATTATAGCCGGCATTTTCGGCGGCATGCTTCGACATCGTGCAGATCATGTACAGCCCGGCCGCCTTTGATTGGGTCGGTGCGGTATAGGGCGCCGGGCGCCGCCACGGCGCGATATTCAACCGCAGCCCCTTGGCCAGCGCTTCCGGCCCGAAATAGGCGCCCCATTCCCAGCAGCTGATGGCGAGGTGCGGTTTGGTCTTTTGCGCCGAAACGCCCATCTGTTCGGACCCGCGCCAGGCGATCGGCCGGACATAGCCATTGACCAGCCCGTTCGCCGCCAGCGTTTCGATGACAGCCGCGTCGATCTGTTCGCGGGTCCAGGGGATTTCAAAACCCAGGATGCGCGCCGATTCGATCAGCCGCTGGCTGTGCTGTTCCAGCGCAAACACCTTGCCGCCATAGGCTCGCGCGCCTTCGAACACAGCGCTGGCATAGTGCATGGCATGGGTCAGGACATGGACATTGGCATCGCGCCACGGCCGCAAGGCCCCATCGAACCAGATAAAACCATCGCGATCATCGAAGGTGGCGTCGATCATCCTGCTTGTCCTTACCACAACAATCTTCCACACCGCCCGTTATCACAGGCAGCTTCTTGCTTCCGGCTAGGCAATCGTGCAAGATATGTCAACATGACTGTCCCAAATCGCCCCATGCGCGCCGCCGCATCGCTCACCCCCCCGGCATCGCCGCTGTATCTGCGCGAAGATGAAATCCGGCGCGGCATCGAACTGTTATACTTCGGCTACACGTCGATGGTCCGCGGTGCGGACAGCATCCTTGCCGACAGCGGCTTTGGCCGCGCCCACCATCGCGCCTTGTATTTCATCGCGCGGCGGCCGGGGCTCGCGGTTGGTGAACTGTTGCGCCTGCTGGCGATCACCAAGCAATCGCTGGGCCGCGTGCTCACCGAGTTGCAGGACAAGGGGCTCGTCGAACAGGCAATCGGCACGGCCGACCGGCGGCAGCGCCTGCTGCGGCTCACGGCCGCTGGCGCCGGGCTCGAAGCGGCGCTGTTTGCCGAACTGGAAACCGGCATGGCCGCGGCCTATGGCGAGGCCGGCCAGGCGGCCATCACCGGCTTCTGGTCGGTCCTCATCGGCTTGATCCCCACTGCCGACCGGCCGCTGGTCGACAGCCTGGGGCAACGCCAGGGGTGATTGCAACGCGGCCAAATCGGCGCGCAGCGCGCCGGCTGCCGATGTTTTGACGGCATTGTCGGCACGACCCTGGGTCACTACGGAGCGCCACTTTTCGAATTAGCGGACAGGGCGCGCAATATTCGGCATTATCCGGCAATGTTGACGAAGCCGCGCTGAAAGACCGGTTCCGTATCGACGAAGGCACCGCGCTCATCCCCTGCGTCAG
>CAJAHV010000078.1 GCA_903939555.1 uncultured Alphaproteobacteria bacterium
GACTGCCAGCCCGAGCAACTGGTGACCAAGGCAGATGCCGAACAGCGGGATGCCCTTGTCGAGCAGTTTCTGGATGACTGGCACCGCATAGACGCCCGTCGCCGCAGGGTCGCCCGGGCCGTTCGACAGGAAGATGCCATCGGGCTTCAGGCTCATGATCTCGTCATAGGTCGCCGTCGCCGGCACCACCGTCACCCGCGCGCCAGCGGCGACAAGGTTACGCAAGATATTGCGCTTCATGCCATAATCGATCGCAACGACGTGCGGCCCCTGTTTGTTGGCGCTGTGCACGGCATAACCGTTCTGCAGCGTCCACAAACCATCGTCCCAGCCATAATTCTGGGTCGTGGAGATCACCGAAGCGAGGTCCATGCCCTCCAGCCCCGGCCAGCCCTTGGCCTGGCCGAGCAGGCGCTTGATATCGAACTTGCCGGTGCTGTTGTGCGCGATGACCGCATTGGGCGCGCCGCCCATGCGGATGCGCTTGGTCAGCGCCCGGGTATCGACTCCCGAAATCCCGATGCGGCCCCAGGCGCGCATCCAGTCATCGAAATTGCGAGTGGAGCGGAACGAGGCCGAGGGCGTGACGGGTTCACGCACCACGCAGCCCAGCGCATGCGGATTGGCCGATTCGATATCGTCCTGGTTGGAGCCGACATTGCCGATGTGCGGGAAGGTGAAGGTGATGATCTGCCCGGCATAGGAAGGGTCGGAAATCACTTCCTGATAGCCGGTCATTGCGGTGTTGAAACAAACTTCGCCTACCGCAACCCCTTCGGCGCCAAAGCCCTTTCCCCAGATGATCGAACCATCGGCCAAAACCAAAACGCCGGTCGCGCCTTTTGGTTGGGCGGGCGCGGGCGCTGCGGCCATTTCTGGTCCTCTTCTCGGGCTGGGGTGACAGTCGTTCGATACACAAACGGCTGGCGAGTTAGGGGGGGGAATCGACCCCGTCAATCTATTCTTTCCGCGCCCATTCGGCTAGATGCCGAGTTTGACCATTCAGGAATTTTCAGATGCTGCGAGACGATATCAAGACGGCAACGATCACGTCGATGAAGGCGGGGGATTCGGCGCGCACCGGCACGCTCCGGCTCATCGCATCTTCGCTCAAGAACCGCGATATCGAACTGCGCACCGGCACCCCGCCGGCCGATGATGATGTGCTGGTCGCCGAAGTCCTGTCGAAAATGGCCAAGCAGCGCCGCGAATCGATCGAGATGTTTGTCTTGGGCAACCGCCCCGAACTCGCCGATGCGGAACGCGCCGAACTCGCGATCATCGAAAGCTTCATGCCGGCGCAGATGTCGCCCGAAGACGCCCGCGCCGCCATTGCCGCGCTGGTCACCGAACTGGGCGCGACCAGCGTCAAGGACATGGGCAAGGTCATGGCGGCAGTGAAGGAACGCTTTGCCGGACAGGTCGACATGGGCGCGGCCGGCGGGATGGTGAAGGCGGCACTGGCGGGTTAGGCCCTCCCCACAAGGCGCCAGATCGGCTAGAGCGAGGACGTGGCCCTCTCCCCCGCCTTTCTCGACGAACTGCGTGCCCGCGTGCCGCTGTCGCCGGTCATCGCGCGCCGGGTGAAGCTGACGCGTGCCGGGCGCGAGTGGAAGGGCTGCTGCCCCTTCCACAATGAGAAGACCCCGAGCTTTACCGTCAATGATGACAAGGGCTTCTACCATTGCTTCGGCTGCGGGGCGCATGGCGATGTCATTCGCTTCCTGACCGACCAGGAAGGCATGGGCTTTGTCGATGCGGTCAAGCAGCTCGCCGCCCAGGCCGGAATGGACGTGCCGGCCGATAGCCCGGAAGGCCGGGCCAAGGCCGAAGTCGCCGAGGGTCTGCAATCGCTTGCCCAACGCGCCGCCGAATGGTTCCAGTTGCAACTGAAAAGTCCGGCCGGGGCGCAAGCCCGTGCCTATCTCGATCGCCGCGGCGTCACCGCAAAACAGATCGCCGATTTTGGACTTGGCTATTCGCCTGATTCGCGGACCGCGCTGAAAACCACGCTGAAGGATGC
>CAJAHV010000079.1 GCA_903939555.1 uncultured Alphaproteobacteria bacterium
CGCGCACGGTGACCGCATCGCGCAAGGCATAATCGCCGCCGCCCCCCAGGCCAAATTGATCGAAGTCACCAGCCTTGATGACACGACGCGCGGCAGTGGCGGATTCGGGTCGACCGGCACAAGTTGAAACCACCGGATTCATTTGCCGACAATTGTAAGCCAAGCTATACTAAGGTTTATAAATGTAAAACCGAGGCAAATGATCGATTTTCTGGCGCAATCGGGCACTGCACCTTTTTCCGTTGCACTCGTGCTCATGGTTCTGCTTGGCGTTGTCGAAGCCATTGGCTTGGGCAGCAGCGCCATCGAAATCGATATCGACACGAGTGATGCTGGCGCCATCGCCAGCGGGCTCGACTGGCTGAACATCGGCCGCTTGCCGCTGCTCATGCTGATGGTGGTCTTCCTGACTGTCTTCGGACTGTCCGGGCTGGTGCTGCAAGGCGCGGCGCTGGCGCTGGCTGGCGGTCTGTTACCTTGGTTCGGCGCGGTGCCGGCCGCCATCGCCATTGCCGCACCACTGACCCGCCGGCTCGGTGCCGGGCTGGCCCGCGTGCTGCCGCGCGACGAAACCACCGCCGTCGCTATCGACACGCTGGTCGGCCGCCGCGCCCGCATCGTCATCGGCACCGCGCGGCGCGGCCATCCGGCGCGGGCACGGGTCGAGGACCAGCATGGCCAGGTGCATTTCGTCATGGTCGAACCGCTTGACGATAGCAGCCTGACCGCTGCCGCCATGCTGCTGCTCACCGCCCGCCACGGCGATATTTTCCACGCTGTCGAAATCCCGACCGATATCTTCTCCATCATGAGGCCAGTGCCATGAATGACATCGTTCCCGCCCTCGACAGCGGCAGCAGCCTGATAGCCATCGGCGGCATCAGCGTGACGGCGCTGGTTGCGCTGCTCGTCATCGGCCTGATCATCGCCCGGCTGTACCAGCGGGCGTCGAAAGAAACCGGCTTTGTGCGCACCGGCTTCGGCGGTGAAAAGGTCGTCATCAACGGTGGCGCGCTGGTCCTGCCGATCCTGCACGAAACCATGCCGGTCAACCTCAACACCGTCCGCCTGCCGGTCGAACGCCGCAACACCGACGCGCTGATCACCAGCGACCGGATGCGGATCGATGTGAAGGCCGAATTCTATGTACGGGTGAAACCCGACGCCGGCAGCATCGCCATCGCCGCGCAAACGCTCGGCCAGCGCACCATGCAGCCCGAAGCGCTGAAGGAACTGATCGAGGGCAAGTTCGTCGATGCGCTGCGCTCCGTGGCTGCCGGGATGACGATGAGCCAGTTGCACGAACAGCGCAGCGATTTTGTCCAGAAGGTCCAGCAGGTGTCCTCGGTCGATCTGGCGATGAACGGCCTCGAACTCGAAAGCGTCTCGCTGACCGGGCTCGACCAGACCTCGATCGAACATTTCAACGCCAACAACGCCTTTGACGCCGAAGGCCTGACCAAGCTGACCGAACAGATCGAACTGCGCCGGAAAACCCGCAACGACATCGAGCAGGACACCCGCGTCCAGATCGAAACCAAGAATCTGGAGGCCGAGCGGACCCGGCTCGATTTGCAGCGCGAAACCGAATTCGCCCGCATCGAACAGGAACGCGAGCTGGAAAACCGCCGCGCCGCGCAGGTCGCCGACATCGCCCGCATCCAGGCCGAACAGTCGCGCGAAGCCGAACAGGCCAAAATCAACGCCCGTCAGATCGTCGACAGCGCCCAGATCGAGGCCGACCGCAGCGTGTCGCAGGCCCGCATCGCCCAGGAACAGGCTGTCGCCATCGCCCGGCAGGAAAGCCAGATCGCCGTGCAGAACAAATCGCGCGAAGAAAGCCAGGCCAAGGCCGAGGCTGACCGCGCCCGCGCCGATGCCGTCGCCGCCGAGGAACAAGTGGTCACCGCGCGTGAAACCGAAGTCGCCGAGCGCGTCAAGCGCATCGAACTGATCGAGGCCAGCAAGGAAGCCGAACGCGCCGCCATCGGCATCACGGTGGCGGCCGGCGCCGAAAAACAGGCGGCCACCGACCGCGCCGAAGCGTTGCGCGTCACTGCCGAAGGCGAGGCCACCGCCGCCAAGCTGACCGCCGAAGGCGTGCGCGCCCGCTTCGCCGTCGATGCCGCCGGCCAGACCGCGCTCAACGAAGCCGCCAACATCCTGTCGAGCGACCAGGTTTCGATGCAGACCAAGATCGCGCTGTTGCAGGCCTTGCCCGGCATCATCCGCGAATCGGCCAAGCCTATGGAAGCGATCGACAGCATCAGGATCGTCCAGGTCGAAGGGCTGGGGGGCGGCAGCGGCGGGGGCAGCGGCAATACGCCGGCTGGCGACGGCAACTTGGCCGATTCGGCGATGAACGCCGCGCTGCGCTATCGCACCCAGGCACCCATCATCGATAATCTGCTGCGCGAACTCGGCCTTGACGGCTCGGCGCTGGGGCTGGCCCCCACCGACACCAAGTCAATCACCGGCAGACAAGCCTGACAGCCCTCTTGCGGGCGCCTCCGTCTCGGCATAGCCCGGCGCATCCCTCGACCGAGACACCCCATGCTTGTTGCCGAGTTCGATTTCGACCTGCCGCCCGAACGCATCGCGCTGCGCCCGGTGAGCCCGCGCGATGCGGCGCGGATGCTGGAGGTGCGCGGCGGCGCGCTTGCTGATTTCATCATGCGCGACCTACCGCAGCGGCTGCGCGCCGGCGATGTGCTGGTGGTCAATGATACCCGCGTCATCCCGGCGCAACTGCACGGCACCACCGGCGCTGACGGTTCAGGCGCGCACGATTCAGGCGCGCACGGTTCCGGGGCCCGCGTCGGCGTCACCCTCCACAAGCGCGAGGCCGCCGATGTCTGGTGGAGTTTTGTCAAGAACGCCCGCCGCCTCAAGCCCGGCACCCGCGTCGATTTCGGCGCCG
>CAJAHV010000080.1 GCA_903939555.1 uncultured Alphaproteobacteria bacterium
AAGGCGGCATCGCGCTGCGGCTGCGACCAGCCGAGCACATCGGCATTGGTCGGCAGGTGCGCCAAAATTCCGCGGGTTTCGGCATCGAGCTGCGCGTACCAGACGCCGCCAGCCAGCAAGGCCGCTGCCAGGCCGCCCGACAGGATTGTCCGTATGCGCATGCTGTTTCCCCCGCCGCTGCATTATCTCGCGGCCCAAAGCCTTTTTGCACAAAGCATGATGTCATCGCCATAGGGTTCGGTGGCATTGTTTCGATGGCCCCGCTCTGACGGAAGGGCGTCGTCTCTGCGGGCAGGTGAACCGGCCGGGCAGGTGGCGGTTGCCCCCCGGTCGCCGCCTGCGTAAACCAGCAACATGACCATGACGCTCAGCATCGCCCTTGCCCAGTTGAATGCCGTTGTCGGCGGGCTCGATGCCAATGCCGACGCGATTCTGGCGGCCCGCGCCGGGGCGGCGGGGGCCGATCTGCTGGTCACCCCCGAACTGTCGGTCATCGGCTATCCGCCCGAGGATCTGGTGCTCAAGCCGGCGCTGGTCGAAGCCGCCATGGCGCGGATCGAACGGCTGGCGGCGGCGACGGCTGATGGCGGCCCGGCGCTGCTCGTCGGCGCGCCGCTGGCGGAGGCTGGCCGGCTGCACAATGCCATGTTCCTGCTTGATGGCGGCCGTATTGCCGGCATCACGCGCAAGCATGACCTGCCCAACTATGGCACATTCGATGAAAAGCGGGTGTTTTCGCCCGGTCCCCTGCCCGGCCCGCTGGCCTTTCGCGGTACCAGGCTCGGTGTGCCGGTCTGTGAAGATGTCTGGACCCCCGATGTCACCGAATGCCTTGCCGAAACCGGTGCCGAAATCCTCATCGTCCCCAATGGTTCGCCTTTCGAAACCGGCAAGGATGACCGGCGGCTGAGCCTTGCTGTCGCGCGTGTCAGCGAAACCGGGCTGCCGCTGGTCTATCTCAACCGCGTCGGCGGCCAGGACGAACTGGTCTTCGATGGCGCCAGCTTCGTCCTCAACGCCGATCGCAAGCTCGCGGTGCAGCTGCCCGATTGGGACGAGGTCGTGCAGATGACGCACTGGACCCGCAGCGCCATCGGCCATCACTGGACCTGCGCGCCCGGCACCATCGCGCCGCGGGACGAGGATCCCGCCGATATCTACCACGCCATGCTCGTTGCGCTGCGTGACTATGTGAACCGCAACGGCTTTCCCGGTGTCGTGCTCGGCCTGTCGGGGGGGATCGATTCGGCCCTGTCGGCGGCGGTCGCGGTCGACGCGCTGGGCGCCGACCGGGTGTGGTGCGTCATGATGCCGTCGCCCTACACCAGCCGCGACAGCCTGGAGGATGCCGCCGAATGTGCGCGCTTGCTCGGCTGCCGGCTGGATACTATGGGCATCGGCCCGGCGATGGCGGCATTCGATACCATGCTGGCGCCGCTGTTTGCCGGCAAGGCGGTGGACACTACCGAGGAGAATATCCAGTCGCGCATCCGCGGGCTCAGCCTGATGGCGCTGAGCAACAAGTTCGGCCCGATGCTCCTCACCACTGGCAACAAGAGCGAGATGAGTGTCGGCTATGCCACCATCTATGGCGACATGGCGGGCGGCTATTCGGTGCTCAAGGACCTCTACAAGACCACGGTTTTCAAGCTGTGCGAATGGCGCAACCACCACCACCCGCGCTTGGGCGTCGGCCCGAAAGGCCCGGTAATGCCACAGCGGGTGATCGACAAGCCGCCGACCGCCGAACTGCGCGATAATCAAAAGGATGCCGACAGCCTGCCGCCCTATGATCTGCTCGACCGCATCCTGATCGGGCTGGTCGAGCACGAACGCTCGGCGGCGGAACTGATCGCCGAAGGCATCGATCCGGCCATCGTCGCGCGCATCGAACGGCTGCTCTACATCGCCGAATACAAGCGTCGCCAGGCGCCGCCGGGGGTGAAGATCGGCCACCGCAATTTCGGGCGCGACCGTCGTTACCCAATCTCGAATGCGTTCCGAACAGCGTGAAGCGGCGGCGCCGACGCGGCTTTCGTGACATTTTCCCCGCCGTTCAGTGCCGCTGCGTAATCCATTCCCAAGCCGTCGCCACCCCGGTATAGCCGGGCGCGCAGCAACAAAGGCCCGCCCGTGACCAAGTCCTCCCCCGCCATCAACCGCGTCGTCCTCGCCTATTCGGGTGGCCTCGATACCAGCGTCATCCTGAAATGGCTGCAACAGACCTATGGCTGCGAAGTCGTCACCTTCACCGCTGATCTGGGCCAAGGCGAGGAGCTGGAGCCGGCGCGGGCCAAGGCGGTGATGATGGGGGTCAAGCCCGAACATATCTTTATCGAGGATCTGCGCGAGGAGTTCGTGAAGGATTATGTCTTCCCGATGATGCGCGCCAATGCGCTCTACGAAGGCCTGTACCTGCTCGGCACCTCGATCGCCCGGCCGCTGATCGCCAAGAAGCAGATCGAGATCGCCAAGGCGGTCGGCGCCGATGCGGTTTCCCACGGCGCCACCGGCAAGGGCAATGACCAGGTGCGGTTCGAGCTCGGCTATTATGCCCTCGCCCCCGATATCCGCATTATCGCGCCATGGCGCGAATGGGACCTCAACAGCCGCGAGCAGCTTATCGCCTTTGCCGAGGCACACCAGATCCCGGTGGCCAAGGACAAGCGCGGCGAAAGTCCGTTTTCGACCGATGCCAACCTTCTCCACACCTCGTCGGAAGGCAAGGTGCTCGAAGATCCGTGGGAAGAAGTCCCCGATTATGTCTATTCGCGCACCGACGACCCGGAAACCGCGCCGGCCGCGCAGTATATCACCATGGACTTTGAAGCCGGTGACCCGGTTGCCGTCGATGGTGTCGGCTATTCGCCGGCCGCGCTGCTCGCCAAGCTCAACGAGCTCGGCAAGCTGCACGGCATCGGGCGGCTCGACCTCGTCGAAAACCGCTTCGTCGGCATGAAGTCGCGCGGCATGTACGAAACCCCGGGCGGCACCATCCTGCACCTGGCGCACCGCGGCATCGAACAGATCACCCTCGATCGCGGCGCGGCGCATCTGAAGGACGAGCTGGCGCCCAAATATGCGCAACTGATCTACAACGGCTTCTGGTTCAGCCCCGAACGCGAGATGCTGCAGGCGGCGATCGACCATTCGCAGACGAAGGTCAGCGGCACGGTCCGGCTCAAGCTCTACAAGGGCAGTGTCAGCGTCGTCGGGCGCAAATCACCCAACTCGCTCTATTCGGCGGGCATCGTCACCTTCGAAGACGATGCCGGTGCCTATGACCAGCGCGATGCGGCGGGCTTCATCAAGCTCAACGCGCTGCGGTTGCGGCTGCTCGGGCGGCGCGACGGGCGATAAAAGCCTTGCCTCCGGCGGCTGGAGCCCAAGGCCCCAGCCGCCGGAGGGTTTTTTGTCTAAATCCCGAAGCTCTGTTTGATCCCGTCGACAACGAACTGTGCCGCCAGCGCGGCTAGCACGACGCCGAGCAGCCTTGTCAGCGCGCCCTCGAACTTGGCCCCGACCAGCTTCATGATCGGCCCGGCGGCAAGCAGTGCCATCAGGGTGATGAGCATCACAGATCCCAGTGCCGCGAGCACTACCAGGGTTTCCTTCGGCCCATGGCTGCGCGCCGCCAGCAGCATGATCGCTGCGAGCGAGCCCGGCCCGGCGAGCATCGGGATCGCCATCGGGAACACCGAAATATCTTCGGATTCGAGCGGCTTGGCGGCCGCTTGCGCGGCGGAGATGACTTCTTCGGCACGGTTCTCGCGGCGCTCGGTGCGCTTTTCGAAAACCATGTCGATGGCGATCAGAAAGACCATTACCCCGCCGGCAATCTTGAAGGCCGGCAGGCTGATGCCGAGCGCGCCGAGAAACGACTGCCCGCCGAGTGCAAAGGCGACCATGACGGCGCTGGCGATGAGCACCGAGCGGATCGCCATGGCGCGGCGATGCGCAACGCTGGCGCCGTTAGTCAGCGATGAAAAGATCGGCACGCAGCCCGGCGGATCGAGCACGACGAACAGCGTCGCAAAGGCCGAAATGAACAGGGTGAGCAAAGGCCCGGTCATCCAAGGCGCGCCCGGGCGGCCTTGAGCGTGTTGGCGAGCAGGCAAGCGATGGTCATCGGCCCGACGCCGCCCGGCACCGGGGTGATCCAGCCGGCACGCGCCAGCGCACCGTCATAATCGACATCGCCGGTCAGCCGCGACTTGCCATCGGCGGTGGCGACGCGGTTCATGCCGACATCGATGACGCAGGCACCCGGGCGGATCCATTCGCCCTTCACCAGATGCGGCACGCCGACGGCGGCGACGAGAATTTCGGCGCGGGCGACATGGCCCGCAAGATCGACGGTGCGCGAATGGGCGATGGTGACCGTCGCCGAGCGGGCCGTCAGCAGCGCCGCCATCGGCTTGCCGACAATGTTGGACCGGCCGATCACCAGAGCTTCCTTGCCCGAAAGATTGCCCAGCGCTTCCTCGATCAGCAGCAGGCAGCCGGTCGGCGTGCACGGCACCAGTGCGTCGAGTCCGGTCGCCAGCCGCCCGGCGTTGACCGGGTGGAAGCCATCGACATCCTTGGCCGGATTGATCGCGGCGAGCACCCGGTCGGCATCGATATGGCGCGGCAGCGGCAGTTGCACGAGAATGCCGTCGATCGCCTCATCGGCGTTGAGCGCGGCGACGAGCGCCAGCACTTCGGCTTCGGACACGCTGGCCGGCAGGCGGTGTTCGCCTGACACCATGCCGGCGGCCAGCGTTTCACGGCCCTTGTTGCGGACATAGACGGCGCTGGCCGGATCATCGCCAACAAGGACGACGGTCAGCCCCGGGGCGCGGCCATGCGCGGCGACAAAGCCGGCGACCTCCGCCGCCACGCTTTCCCGCAGGGCTGTTGCCCGTGCCTTGCCGTCGATGATGATTGCCGTCATGCGTCGCGCTCCTGCCGCTCGGGCGGGGTGATAAGCGACTGGCAGTGATGCAGCAACTGCAACGCGTCGCCGTTGATCGTCAGCGTCTTCAGGCGCGCCGTCGCACCGCTGGCGACTGCCACCCGGCTGCGCGGTACCGCGAGCCATTTTGCCACCAGCCTGATGACCGCCGCATTGGCATCGCCATCGACCGGGGCAGCGGCAACGTGCAGCCTGAGATGCGGCACGCCATCGCCATCGACGCCGATGCCATCCACCCCGTCGCGCCCGCCGCGTGGCGTGACGCGGACCTTCAGCCTGATGCCGCCGGCAACCAATGACCAGGGGGTCAGAGCACGCCCGTATCAAGCAGCAGCGCCGGCAGCCCGCGCTGTACCAGCATGATCAGCAGGATCAGCACCATCGGCGCGAGATCGATGCCGCCCATGTCGGGCAAAATCCGCCGGATCGGCCGCAGCATCGGGTTGAAAAAACTGTCGAGCCCGATGACGATGCTGCGCACGAACCGGTTCTGCATGTTGATGACATTGAAGGCGATTAGCCACGACAGCACCGCCCAGATGACCAGTGCCCAGATCAGCCATTGCAGGACCATGGTGACAATATCGACAACCACAATGAGGGTATTCATGTTTCAGCCTTGATAAACTGTGCTGCGACGGCCTAGCCGAGCGCGTCGCCGTCGCCAAGACACTTTGCAGTCGCGTCGGCGGCCGACGGCGCACCGCGTTGCGGACACGGCGCAATGGCTGATGCTGCCGGGCAAATTCGCCAGTGGACGGGCGCGCCGGCCTTGCGGCAGAACGACTGCGGGGAGACCGTGATGGCACATGATTTTTCGACTCTGGCTGAACTGACCGCCGCGCATGCGGCAGCGACGCCGAGCAAGACGGCGATCATCTTCGAGGGCAGTAACCAAAGTTATGGGGCGCTGCATGACGCGGTGCTGCGCAGTGTTGCGGCGTTGCGCGCCGACGGTGTGAAAGCCGGTGATCGCGTCGGCTGGCTCGGCCTCAACCACCCCGATTATGTCGTTGTCATGAACGCCTGTTTTCGCATCGGCGCGGTGCTGGTGTCGATCAACGCCCGGTTGGTGGCGCGCGAGATTGCCTATATCCTCGGTGATGCCGGCATCGGGCTGTTGATCAGCGAGGCGCAGTTTCTGAGCGTGGCCGAGGAAGCCCGGGCCGCCGCCGGCGTCGAAACCATTGTCCTCATCGACGCAGCCCAGGCCGGTCGCCCGGCCTTTGCCGACTGGATCGCCGGCTTTGCGCCCGACAGCGCCGCGCACCCGGCCGACCCGGAGGACATTGCGCTGCAGCTTTACACCAGCGGCACCACCGGCTTTCCCAAGGGGGCGCTGCTCTCGCACCGCGCGCTGCTCGGCACCATCGGCAAGGGCGCGCTGACCGGCGAAGCGTGGAGCCGCTGGGACGAGGATGATGTCTGCCTTGTCGCCATGCCGCTGTTCCATATCGGCGGCACCGGCTGGTCGCTGCACGCGCTGCATGCCGGGGCGACGATGGTCATCCTGCCGCGCCCGGACATTGCCGGCATCGTCAACGCGGTGGCGAGCGAGCGCATCACCAAGATGTTCGCCGTGCCCGCCGTGCTCGCCGCGATTCTCCAGCATCTCGAAAGCGCACCCGCCGATCTGGGCAGCCTGACCGAGCTGCTCTATGGCGCCTCGCCGATCCCGCTCGATATCCTGCGGCGCTCAATGGCGGCCTTTCCCAATGCCAGTTTCATCCAATGCTATGGCGCCACCGAAACCAGCGGCACGGTCGTCTATCTACCCCCGCAAGACCATGATGTCGCCGGCAATGCCCGCATGCTGGGCTGTGGCAAGCCGTTTCCCGGCAATGAAATCCGCATCATCGACAATGACGGCCGCGACCTGCCCGCCGGCACTGTCGGCGAAGTCGCGATCCGGTCGGTCAGCAACATGAGCGGCTATCACCGCAACCCCGAAGCCACCGCCAAGGCAATGACCGACGGTTGGTACCGCACAGGCGATGCCGGCTTTATCGATACCGATGGCTATCTGACCCTGTTTGACCGGGTGAAGGACATGATCGTCTCGGGTGCCGAGAACATCTATCCGGCTGAGGTGGAAAACGTCCTGCACGAACATCCCGCTGTTGCCGATTGCGCCGTCATCGGCGTGCCCGACACGCGCTGGGGTGAAGCGGTCAAGGCCATTGTCGTGCGCAAGGGCGAGGTGACGCCCGAGGAACTGATTGCCTTCGCCCGGGCGCGCATCGCCGGCTACAAGGTGCCAAAATCGGTCGATTTCATCGAACTGCTGCCGCGCAATGCCAGCGGCAAAATCCTGAAAAAGGAACTGCGCGCGCCTTTCTGGCCCGAAGGTGGCCGCCAGGTCGGATGAACTGCGATCAGAAGAACGCTGTCACCGCTGCCGAAAAATAGGCGGTCGTTGCCCCTGTCGGAGCATTCGGCGCCCGGCGCAGCACCCCGCGGCGCAGGAACAGGTCCGCGTTGATTTCGCCGCGCAGCCGCGCCGGCACCAGCCAGTGGCGCAGCCGCGTGTCGAATTCATAGCCGGCAAAGCCACCGGACCGACCGGTCGGATCGTGCACGCCGCTGGTGGCAAAGGCATCGCTGGCGCTGGCTGCCCACATCGCCCGCGCTAGCACATGGCCATCGCTGCGCGGCGACGGCGCCACCTCCAGCCGCAGCGCCGGCGTCACGAAATTGCTGCGCCCCATGGCGCCGAGCAGCGCGCCGGGCGAAAAATCGGCGCGGCGCATCCCGAACAGCGTGTCGAAACGGGTGTAGCGTCCGCCCGGCCGGTCACCCGAGGCAAAATCGAATTCCGCCGCCAGCCGCGGGTGCCAGCGGCCGGTAAAGCTGTAGCCAGCATCGGCATGTACATAGCCCGCCGCCACCACCTGCAACGGCAGGGCCGCGGCGAGACCGTTGCGTATGTGGCCCCATTGCCAGGCCGCCTCGATCTCGCCATCGAAGCTGCCGGCGACGGGTTCGACCAGCAGGCGGGCGTCGATCGTCGTCAGGTCGCGGTCGCGGGTCAGCCGGCCGGGCGCGTCGCGCTCGCCGAAATGGAACAGGCTGGCATCGGCATGCACCGGCCCGAGGACGTGATCGAAGCTGACGATGCCGCCCCACAGCCGGGCATCAAAGCTTTCGCGATCGAGCGCGAAACGATTGTTCCGCACGTCGTCGAAAGCATTGGGCAGTCGCTGTTGCGGCAGCACATAGATGAAGGTTGCCTGCGCCCCCGGCCGGGCGCTGACATCGGCGCGCAGCCCGGTATAGCCGTTGGTGGTATTGCGATAATCATCGGCCGCAATCAGCCGCCGCGACCCGAGATTGAGCACCATGCGCCCGGCCGTGACGACCAGCCCGCTGCCCGCGCCAAATACCGGCCCCAAATCGGCGACGGCATGCACCTGCACGGGTTCGAGGACATTGACCTCGCCGGTGCCCGCGGCGCTGCCGGTGCGCACGGTATAGCTGCGCGAATCCCAGATTTCGCCGACCAGGTGCAGCGGACCGTCGCCGATTTCGGCGCGGATGACGGAGCGCAGGCTGAACAGATCCTCGTTCGCCATGAACCCCGGGCGGATCTGGTCATCAATGCTTTCGATGCGCGCGCGGACATTGGCCGACAGGTGCAGCCAGCCGGGGTTGCCGATTGCCGCCTGCAGGGGTGTCGGTGCCGCAACCGCCGGAACGGCGGTGACAACCGGAACGGCGGTGACGAGCAGCAGGCAGGCGCAGGATCGCAGCATTGACGGCGTTCTTGCCCCGCCGGGCACCCCGGCACAAGCCGGCCCCTCCCACCTCTCGCAGCTTCCATCGCGGCGCCGGCTGGCGGAAGACTGGCGGCGTCGATTGAAAGGACCCTCCATGACCAGTAACCGCCAATGGCTTTTGCGTGCCCACCCGCGCGGGCGGCCGTTCCAGGATGGCGATTTCGAACTGGTCGACAGTCCGCGTCCCGTGGCGGGACCGGGGCAGGTGCTGCTGCGCACCCGCTGGCTGGGCTTTGACCCGGCGCAGAAGGGCTGGGCCGAAAATGTCGCCGATTATGTCGCGCCGATGCATTTGGGCGATGTCATGCGCGGTTCGGGCATCGCCGAAGTCATCGAAAGCCACCACCCCAAGTTCGCGGCAGGCGACATGGTGGCCGGGTCGGTCGGCTGGACCGAATGGCTGGTCAGCGACGGTAGCGGGCTTGAAAAGGCGCAGTCCGGCCTGCCGCCCACCGCGATGCTGTCGATTCTCGGCACCACCGGCATGACGGCGTGGTGCGGGCTGTTCAAGCTGGGGCAGCCGCGCCCGGGCGATACGGTCGTGGTGTCGGGTGCAGCGGGCGCGACCGGATCGCTCGTCGGGCAATTGGCCAAGATCGCCGGCGCCCGCGCCATCGGTATCGCCGGCGGGGCGGACAAGTGTCGCTGGCTGGTCGAAGAAGCCGGTTATGACGCGGCCATCGATTACAAGAGCGAAGATGTGCAGGCGCGGCTGAAGGCACTCGCCCCCAAGGGCGCCGACGTGGTGTTCGACAATGTCGGCGGGCCGATCCTCAATGCCATGCTGGGCCAGATCGCGACCGGCGCCCGCGTGGTGATTTGCGGCGGTATCAGCCGCTATGAACTGGGCCAGATGCCGGCGGGGCCGCAGAATTATTTCAACCTCGTCTTCCGCCGGGCCTCGATGCACGGCTTTATCGTCATCGACTGGGTGGCGGAATTCCCCGCCATCCGCCAGCGCATTGCCGCGCTGGTGGCCGATGGCCGGCTGGCGTGGCGGGTCGATGAACAGCATGGCTTTGAAAATGCCCCCGAAACGCTGATGCGGCTGTTCGCCGGCGCCAATCGTGGCAAGCAGGTGTTGAAGCTCGACTGAATCAGGCTAAACAGCCGTCTTTCGTGATCGGGAGACGGACGTGCAGACAATCGGGGTTATCGGCGCTGGGCTGATGGGCAATGGCATTGCCCATGTGTCGGCGCTGGCCGGCTATGATGTCATCCTGTCCGATGTCGAGATGGCGCGCGCCCAAGCCGCCCGCGCGACGATCGGCAGGAACCTTGGCCGTGGTGTCAGCAAGGGCGTAGTCACCCAGGATGCCGCCGATGCCGCGCTGGCGCGGATCAGCCTGACCACCGACAGCGCCGACTTTGCCGATGCCGACCTCGTCATCGAAGCAGCGACCGAGAGTGAAGCGGTGAAGTGCCGGATCTTCGCCGGGTTGACGCTCAAGCCGTCGGCGCTGCTCGCCACCAACACCTCGTCGATCTCGATCACCCGGCTGGCGGCGGCAACCGACCGGCCCGATCGCTTCACCGGCCTGCACTTCTTCAACCCGGTGCCGCTGATGACGCTGGTCGAGATCATCCCCGGCCTCGCCACCTCGGCTGACACCCGGGCGGCCATGCACGAATTTGCCGCCCGTATCGGCAAGACCGCCATCGAAGCCGCCGACAGCCCGGCCTTCATCGTCAACCGCATCCTCTGTCCGATGCTCAACGAAGCGATCTTTGCGCTTGGCGAAGGCGTCGGCAGCGTCACCGATATCGACATGGGCCTGAAACTTGGTGCCAATCACCCGATGGGGCCGTTGACGCTCGCCGATTTCGTCGGGCTCGACACGCTGCTCAGCATCATGCGCGTCATGCAGGAAGCGACTGGTGACCCGAAGTATCGCCCGGCGCCGCTGCTGATCAAATATGTCGAGGCCGGCTGGTACGGCAAGAAATCCGGCCGCGGTTTTTACGATTATTCCGGTCCGGAGCCGGTGCCGACACGGTAATGCTGCGGGCGCGATCCGCCGGGGCGCTGGGCAGCGGCATGGCGCTGGCCACCTTGCCGCTGCACGCCTTGCTGCCGCACCGGCTGTCCGTCGAATTGGCGGCGCTGATACTGGCGGCGATTGGCGCGATCTATGTCGGCTTTGCGCTGCGCGATGGCCGGACACGCGCCTTGGCGACCGAAATCATCGTCGCCGCGCTGTTCCTCGGCGCCGCCGCGATCGGCCTGACGGTCGATCCTTGGGCCATCCCGGCGGCCTATTTCGCGCATGGCTTATGGGATGCCGCCCACCATCGTCACGTCGATACTGCCATGCCGCGCTGGTATATACCCTTTTGCGCGCTCTATGACTGGGTGTTCGCGGCCGGTCTGGCGCTGATCTGGCTGCGCTGATGCGCCTGACGTTCACCAAGGGCCGTGGCAAGTTCGACCGGCTCGATATCGTCACCGCTGGCGGTCCGCTGGCACCGATCGAATGCCCGAAACAGGGCATCATCCCGCACGACATGGTGCATTTCATCGTCGAGGCTGAAGTTGCCACCCGCGGCTTTCTCGGCGGCATCGCGGCGGGCGGCGACGCTGGCTTTGCCGCTGGAACCGACAATCCGCATCACCGCGCCGTCGAACGGCTGGTCGAAACAGTCCAGGCCGAAGCCTGGGCGGGCGCACCGACGCCCGATGCGGACTTCATCGCGCTTTATGTCGTCACCTGCGAGGCGCGGGGCGACGCGCCGCTGGCGCTCGATGCTGCCATGCTCGCCGCGATTCGCGCCCGGCTTGCTGACCTGACGGCGCGGTGGCTGGTGGTGCCGACGGGCGGTTCGCTGGTGCTCAGCCTCCCCGAACAGCGCGCTTCCACCCGGCCCCCGACCTTCGTATAGAGTCGGCATGTCCCATGCCCCCGACCCCGAAATGCTCGCCAAGACGGAAACGCTGATTGAAGCGTTGCCCTATCTGCAACGCTATGCGGGCAAGATCTTCGTCGTAAAATATGGCGGCCACGCCATGGGCGACGCGGCGCTGGCGCAGGATTTTGCCGAAGACATCGTGCTGTTGAAGGCGGTCGGCATCCTGCCCGTCGTCGTTCATGGCGGCGGCCCGCAGATCGGTGCGATGTTGAAGCGGCTGGGCATCGAAAGCCGCTTCGTCGATGGCTTGCGCGTCACCGATGCCGCCACCGCGCAAGTTGCCGAAATGGTGCTGGCCGGTTCGATCAACAAGGAACTCGTCGCCTGGATCGAGCGCGCCGGTGGCCGCGCTGCCGGCATTTCGGGCAAGGATGCCGGGCTGGTGCGCGCCGTGAAGGTACAGCGCACGACGCGCGATCCCGGCAGCGCCATCGAACAGGTCGTCGACCTGGGCTTTGTCGGCGAACCTGAAAGCGTCGACACCACGATCATCCACACGCTGCTGGCGGCGGGCATCGTGCCGGTCATCGCGCCGGTCGGGGTGGGGGCCGATGGCCATACCTACAACATCAATGCCGATACGATGGCCGGCGCCATCGCCGCGGCACTGGGTGCGGCGCGGCTGTTCCTGCTGACCGATGTCGCCGGCGTGCTTGCCAAGGACAAGACGCTGCTTACCGACCTGACGCCGGCCGATATCGCCGGGCTGGTCACCGATGGCACCATCAGCGGCGGCATGATCCCCAAGCTGGAAACCTGTGTCCATGCGGTCGACGGCGGTGTTGACGCCGCGGTCATTCTCGACGGCCGCATCGGTCATGCCATGCTGCTGGAAATCTTCACCAAGCGCGGCATCGGCACGCTGGTCAGGGCGGGATAGGCCCGATTCCCGTCCCTAAATGGGGGTGGGAGGCAGGGAGCGGCGCGTCTCCCCCCTCAAAACGTCCGGTAACATGCTCTCGCGGCTCGCCTATACTGATGAGGCAAGGAGCATTCCCAATGGCCGATCGTGACGCACTGCACCCGCCGGCGCGCTGTCCCGGACCCGGTGTCACCGAATTGTTTGACGCCGATTCGCGGCCCGTTCCCGACCTTTATCGCCTGGACAGCTGGCAAGATCGCGGTTCCGCTCCCTTGTCTGCGGCGCGCTATACCAGCCCCGAATTCTTTGCGGCTGAGCGTGACAAGATGTGGCCGCGCGTCTGGCAGATGGCAGCGCGCGAAGAGGAGTTCCCCGAAGCCGGTGATACCGTCGTCTATGCCAATCTTGGCAAATCGGTGCTGCTCGTCCGCCAGCCCGACCTGTCGATCAAGGCCTTCTGGAACGTCTGCCTGCATCGCGGGCGGCTGCTGCGCACCGAAAGCGGCCCGGCGCAGGAACTCGAATGCCCCTTCCACGGCTTTGCCTGGAAGCTCGATGGCGGGTTGAAGCGCATCCCCTGCCAATGGGATTTCCCGCATCTGACACC
>CAJAHV010000081.1 GCA_903939555.1 uncultured Alphaproteobacteria bacterium
CGGCGCAGGTAGCGCCAGAACAAGGCAAAGCCCTTGTCGATCGTCTTGTGGCTGGCGACGCCTTCGAACCAGCGATAGGCCCAGGCCGACAACGGATCGGCGTGCATGATCAGCGCGCGGGGCGCGGTGCCGGGCCATTCGGCAACCGCGCTGGCGCTACCCCAGGGGGAGGAAGCTTCGACGAAATCGGGCTGGTGGTGATCGAGCGCCTGATGGATCACGGCATCGCTGTCGAAGTAGAAATAGCTGCGATCGAGGGGAAAGCGTGGTGACGGGATGTTGATCAGCCGCACCCCGGGGCCGATTTCTTCGATGCTGTCATCGGCGCCCGGCACGATGACGGTCAACCGGATGCCCATCGCCAGCGCCGCCTGCAACTTGCGCCGGGTATAGACCCTGATGCCGCCGCCCGTGGGCGAATAGAGCGCCGAAATATCGACGATGTGCATCAGGGTTGCCGCAGCGGCCGGAAGCTGAACAGCCCCTGGCGATAATTGAGCCGCACCGGCAGGATGGTGATCCCCGCTCCGGCGGCAAAGGCGACCGCAGCGGCCTTGGGCTTTGACAGGCCCAGCCTGGGGTTGCCGGGAAAGCCGATGCCATCGCTCGACAGGCCGAACTTGCGGTTGCTGTCGCGGTCATGGAGCAGCGACAGCGTGTAGGTGCCGGGCCCGGGCAGGCGGATGCACAATTCCACCGGCCCCGATGGCGGCACGGCGATTTCGACGCGGCCAAAGGTCTTGGCCTGGCGCACGAGGATCTTGTCGTCGTTCAGGAAGTCATCGTCGTTGGCGGGGTACAGTTCGGCCCGCAACAACCCGGCGCGGTCCTTCAGTCCGATGACGCTGACCAGCGCCGCCGGGCCGGGCTCGTTGGCGCGGCAGCGACCGGCGGCCTTGCCCAGATCGCGCGACGGCATGCCGAATTCGGTTTCGGCAGGCAGATCGGCGGCGACCAGCAGCGCGGCGCCAAGCGCCAGCAGGGCGCGTTTCATCGCCGCCCGATCCCGCGCGCTTCGGATGCCACCAGCCCCAGCCCCATGAACAGATGGGTGCACAGGATCAGGCTGGCCATCATCGTCATCAACGCACCGATTTCGGCGTCATGGCCGATCAGGAACACCGCGAGCCCGGCAAAGACGATATCCTTGTTGGGCAGCAGCGGCAGCCGCGACAACAGCATGCGCAGCGTCGCCAGCAGCAGCCACCATTGCAGCGCGACGCCGGGCAGTGCCAGGTGCCAGCACAACGCCGCCAGCCCGGTGGTCAGGCCGATGCGCACCAGATGCACGCCGGCGACAAAATACAGGTCGCGGCGCGGCAGCGAGAACAGCGTCTTGCGCAGGAACAGGATGGCGGTGGAGGTGGCGACAATAACGCTGACCGAGATCAGCAGTGTCCGCGTGTCGACCCCCAGGTGCAGCGTGCCGAGCAACGGATAGGCGAGGACAATCAGCACCAGTGTCACGGCGTTGGCGACCATCGCCGACAGGATGGCGACATCCTTGATCGCGCCAAAGGGCGCCGAGGTCATGGCGGTGCGGCGGCGTGCCCAAGTGTAGAGATAAAGTTCCCCGACATAGCCGACGAGCAGTTCATTGCCGACCAGCTTGCGCAGCAAAGCGCCAAAGCCTGCTACCGGGATGCGCCACAACCGGCGATAGATCAGCCAGTCGGCAGCCGGGGCCGAAAGATAGGAAATAATGAAGACCAGCCAGAACAACGACGATGCCGGGAGCATGGCGCGGACGCGGGCGAGATCGACCTGCCGCAGTTCCAGCACGACCGCGACCAGGATCGCCGCCGAAATGCCGATGCCCAGCCACCACGTCCAGCCGCGTTCGCGCACGGCTTTGGTTAGGGCGACTTCGGGCAGGGCGATTTCGGGCAGGGTGGGGCCAAGATCGGGCTCGTTTGCGGCTGAGCCGGGGGCAAGCTGATACACGCGGAACTGTCCAGACAGCGAATAAGAGGTGATTACACGTATTTTGTGGCAATTTCAGGTCATTCACCGACTATTTCTCATGCCCGAACGCGGCTTTCGCCAAGGTGAACGAGCGCTGACAAATGCATGTCAGGCCAGCCGGCCAAACAGTGCGGCATAGGTCCGGGCGCCGGTGGTGATGGTAAAGCGCTGCATGGCGGCGGCCATGGCGGCGCGGATGGGCGCGTCGGGCACCGGCTGGGCCACCATGGCGGCGGCGAGCGCCGCGCTGTCACCCGGCGGCACGACGCTGCCGAACGCGCCGACCAGATCGCGCATCGACACGCAGCAATCGGTGGCAACCACCGGCAGGCCGCTCGCCAGCGCTTCGACCACGACAGCGGGTAGCGCTTCGTAATCCGACGACAGCACGAAGACATCGGCCGCCGCCAGCGCGGCGACGGCATCGCCATGGCCCGGCAGGCTGACCCGTCCGGCAAGACCGCGCGCGCTGATCCGGCGCTCGAGCCGGGTGCGCTGGCTGCCTTCGCCGATGATCGCCAGCGTGTCGCCGGGCCGCGCCGCCAGCGCAAACGCATCGATGGCCCGTGCGAAATTCTTCTGCGCGGCGAGGCGCCCGATGGCGACATAGCGGCGCCCTGGCCCTGGCCCCGGCCCCGGCCCTGACGCTGGCGCTGACACTGACGCTGGCCCCGGCGCTGGTCGGGCGGCACCGATCGCGGCCAGCCGGGCATGATCCGCCTCGCCCAGCGCCGGATCGTCGATGATAGTGATCCGCTGCGGCGGCACCCGCATTGCCGCGGCGATTTCCGTCGCCATTGCGGGTGCAAGACCGGTGAAATGGTCGATCAACCGGCCCTGCACCCGGCACCACAGCCGGTACAGCGCGCGCACCGGCGCCGGCATGTCGGCGCGGCCGAGGTCGTTGGAGATTTTCAGCACGATCGGCGGGCAGCGCCGGCCCAGCAACAGCTTCATCGCCACTGCCACCACGGCATAGCTGTTGCCGGCGGCAAACAGCACATCGGGACGCAGCGCGCGGATCTGCCGGGCGAGCACGAACATCATCCACAATGTTTCCCAGCCAGCGGTGGGCAGTGGCCCCGATCCGATAATGTGCAACGGCAGTCCGGCCGGCGCTTCGGCGGCCATCACGCCTTTGGTGCGCCCCATCACCAACTGCACCTCGAGCAGCGGCGCCCAGGCACCGCACAGCCGCAGCGCGACCCGCTCCACCCCGCCGGGTTCGAAGCTGTGCAGGAAGACCATGACCCGGGGGCGAGCGCCGGTCATGGCAACAGATCGGCATAGCGCGCCGCCTGCCGCCCGCGCGCAAAGGCCAGCAGCGTCGCATCGATGCTGGCGAGCAGCGCCGGCACGCCGGTATCGCCGGGGTGGACGGCAAGCCGGACGGTCGGCAGCAGTGCCAGCCCGGTGCGGGCGATGGCGGCAAAGGCCAGCGAGCTGCGGATGCGCGCCGGCGACCGGCTCGCCCAGGTGATCACCGGCCCGCGCGCCAGCACCCGGCCGTCGGCAGGGCGCCAGACCTTCAGATGATCCTCGGCCAGTGCGAAACCCTGCGCCCGGATGGCAGCAAGCGCGCCGTCGCCATAGAGCCAGGCCGGCGCGATGAAGCCGGCGACGGGACGCCCTATGGCATCCTCGACGATGGCGCGGCCGTCGTGCAGGCGGCGGGCGGCTTCGGCTTGCGTGAGCGACAGGAACTCGCCTTCGCTGGCGGTAAGGTGGCGCGCTTTGAAGCCGGCGGGGGCATCGTCGCGATGGGTGAAACCGTGCAGGAACATTTCCACCCCCGCATCGGCCCAGCCGCGCAGCCGGGCGGCAAACGCCGGATCGCCGGCCAGCGGCGAGGCGCGCCAATGGTCGGGCACCACCAGCATGGCGAAACGCGCCGCGCCGAGGTGCCGGTCGAGCCGTTCGGCAAGCTGGTCGACTTCGCGTTCGAAGCGCGGCGCGACATCATGGATGGAGGCGAGCAGGCGGCGGGTCACAGGGGACTTTCGGATTTGGCAGGGCAATCCCTCTCCCGCAGGCGGGAGAGGGGCGCCTTTTTGCAACGCCCGACTGACTTGGAACGGCGCGGCACCCCGCGCAAGCCTCTTCACACCACCGGCGCCGCGCGCCATAGTTCGCGGGTGACCGCCGCTTTCGCCCTGCCACCCTATCAGCCGCCTGCCGATGCGGCGGCAGTGCGCGCCGAGGTGCGGGCCTTTCTCGCTGCCAACCCGCCGCCGGCCGATGCGGTACGCCGCGCCAATTGCTGGTCGGTCGCCGATGCGGGCTTTTCGCGGGCGCTCGGCGCTGCCGGCTTCATCGGCATGGTCTGGCCGCGCGCCTATGGCGGGCACGAGCGGCCGGCGATGGCGCGCTATGTCGTGCTCGAGGAACTGCTCGCCGCCGGCGCGTCGGTGGGGGCGCACTGGATCGCCGATCGCCAGACCGGGCCGTTGCTGCTGCGCTATGGCAGCGAGGCGCAGCGCCGCAAATATCTGCCCGGCATGGCCGCCGGCACGCTGTTCGCCTGCATCGGCCTCAGCGAACCCGGCGCGGGTTCGGACCTCGCCGCGGTGCGCTCGCGCGCCGAAAAGGTGCCGGGCGGCTGGCGTATCAACGGCCAGAAATTATGGACCAGCGGCGCACACAATGCCCATGCCATGCTCGCGTTGCTGCGCAGCGAAGCCGGGTCGGAACGCCAGTCCGGGCTGTCGCAATTCCTCATCGACCTCGACACGCCGGGCATCAGCGTCCGCCCGGTCATCGATCTGGTCGGCAACCATGATTTCAACGAGGTGTTCTTTGATGATGTGTTGGTCGGCGAGGATGCGCTGGTCGGCGTGGAAGGCGAGGGCTGGCGCCAGGTGACGGCCGAGCTGGCGCTCGAACGTTCCGGCCCCGAACGCTATCTGTCGAGCCAGGCGCTGCTGGTGGCGGTCATCGATGCGGCGCGCGTCGCAAAGGCCGATAATGCCGCGCTCAACGCCGTCATCGGCAAGCTGGTCGCCGAATTATGGACGCTGCGCCAGATGTCGATGGCGACGGCTGCGATGCTGGCCGATGGCGCCGATCCGGTGGTCGAGGCGGCGATCGTCAAGGATCTGGGCAATGACTATGAACAGCGCGTGCCGATGATGGTGCAGGCGGTGCTCGATATCGATCTCGATGGCAGCACCGAGCTGGCGCGGGTGCTGGCGCATCTGTTGCAGGTTTCCCCGAGTTTTTCGTTGCGCGGCGGCACCCGCGAAGTGCTGCGCGGCATCATCGCGCGCGGGCTGGGCCTGCGATGAGCGCGATGCGCGCGCAACTGGTGGCAACGGCGCAGGCGCTGTTTGCGAGCGCGCCCGACTGGGCCGCGATCGAGGCCGCTGGCTTCGTGCAACTGCTGGTGCCCGAAGCGGATGGCGGCTTCGGCGGCGATTGGGGTGATTGTTTCGCGGTGTTGCAGGTCGCAGGCGCCTGTGCGCTGGCGCAGCCGCTGGGCGAAGCGATGCTGGCGGCGCATCTGCTGGCCCGCGCCGGGGTGGTACCGCCGCCGGGGCTGGTGACCATCGGCAGCGGCGCTGGCGCCGTGACACAGGGGCTGTTCACCGGCTGGGTGGCGGCGGTGCCATGGGGCCGCGACGCCGTGGCCGTGCTGGCGGCGGTCGATACCGGCGAGGATGATCCGCTGTTGATGTTGCTGCCGGCGGGGCGCGTGACGCCGGGCGAGAACCCGGCCGGCGAGCCGCGTGACCGGATCGATCATGATCGGGTGACGGCGGTGGTGTTGGGGCGCGCGGACCACGCCTTGTACGGGGCATTCCTGCGGGTGGCGCAGGCAGCGGGGGCGCTGGCGGCGGCGCTCGATCTGGCGGTGGCCCATGTCAATGCGCGGGTGCAATTCGGCAAGCCGCTGGCCAAGTTACAGGCGGTGCAGCAGGCGCTGGCTGTGCTCGCCGAGGAATCGGCGGCGGTGACGATGGCGGGCGCCGCAGCAGCAGCGGCGCTCGATGGCGGCGGCGGGCCGTTCGAGATGATGGCGGCCAAGCTGCGCACCAATATGGCGATCCATCGGGGCGTGGCGATTGCGCACCAGGTGCATGGCGCCATCGGCTTCACCCAGGATTATCCGCTGCATCCGTTGACGCGGCGGTTGATGGGCTGGCGGTCGGAATTCGGTGGCGATCGCTGGGCGGAGGTGCTGGGCGCGGTGGCGCTGGCCGAGGGCGGCGCGGGGATGTGGGCCGGGATCACGCGGCGGGGATGAAGGTCAGGTAAGCTGCCAATGTCTGTCATCCCGGGCTTGACCCGGGACCCAGTTTTCCTGGCAAATGTGCGAAAGAAGCTGGGTCCGGGGTCAAGCCCGGGATGACAGGCTAAAGATTGTTCACCAATTTGAGCACCTCTGCCGCCCGACTCTTGTGACAGATCAGCAGGTCGGGCAGCAGTGGATCGGCGCGGTTGTAGACCAAAGGCGAACCATCCACCCGGCTGGCGTGCAGCCCAGCCGCCAGCGCCACGGCGGCGGGGGCGCAATTGTCCCATTCATATTGGCCGCCGGTATGGAGATAGATATCTGCCTCGCCGCGCACCACCGCCATCGCCTTGGCGCCGGCGCTACCCATCGGCACCAGTTCGGCACCGAGTTTTTCGGCCACGGTCACCGCCTCGGCAGCGGGGCGGGTGCGGCTGACCAGCATGCGCAGCGGTCGGGCCTCGGCGCGCAAAAGCGGCGGGAATTCGGTGCACAGGCAAAGGTTGAGCGCCGGCAGTGCCACCGCACCATGCGTTGCCACCCCGTCGATGGCCAGCCCGACATGCACTGCCCAATCGGCGCGGCGCTCGCCATATTCACGGGTGCCATCGAGCGGATCGACGATCCAGATGCGCCGCGCTTGCAAGCGGGCGGGGTCGGCGGCTTCTTCCTCCGACAAAATCGCATCGTCCGGGCGTTCGCGGCGCAGCGCATCGAGGATCAGCGCATTGGCCTGGCGGTCGCCGGCATCGCCCAGCGCCTTGTTGGCCGTCGCCTCGCTGCGCGGCCCGGCCTCGGTTTGCAGGCGCAGCAGCAATTTGCCGGCGGCGGTCGCCAGTGCCCGGGCCAGCGCGGCGTCGTTCATCCGATCAGCCTTTCAACGATCAAGGCGGCAGCTTCATCGGCGGTCAGCGCCGTGGTGTCGATGCGGATTTCGGGCGCCTCCGGGGCTTCATAGGGGCTGTCGATGCCGGTGAAGTTGCGCAACTGGCCGGCGCGGGCCTTTTTGTAGAGGCCCTTCACGTCGCGGGCTTCGGCCTCGGCGAGCGGCGTGTCGATATGGATTTCGATGAACTCGCCCGGCGCCATCATGTCGCGCACCATGCGGCGTTCGGCGCGGAACGGCGAAATGAAGGCGGTGATGACGATCAGTCCGGCATCGGTCATCAGCTTTGCCACTTCGCCGACGCGGCGGATATTCTCGATCCGGTCGGCATCGGTGAAGCCGAGATCCTTGTTGAGCCCGTGGCGGACATTGTCGCCGTCGAGCAGGAAGGTGTGGCGGTTCATCCGGTGCAGGCGTTTTTCGACCAGATTGGCGATCGTGGATTTGCCGGCCCCCGAAAGCCCGGTCAGCCACAGCACGGCGGCTTTCTGGTTCTTCAGCGCGGCATGCGCGTCGCGGCCCACGTCGGTTGCCTGAAGATGGATGTTCTGCGACCGGCGCAGCGCGAAATTGATCATGCCGGCAGCAACCGTGGCATTGCTGATCCGGTCGATCAGGATGAAGCCCCCGAGTTCGCGGCTGTCGGCATAGGGTTCGAAAACCAATGGTGCCGCCGTGGTCAGCTCGACGACGCCGATGGCGTTGAGATCGAGCGTCTTGGCCGCCAGATGTTCGAGCGTGTTGACGTTGATCTGGTATTTCGGCGGCTGCACCGTCACCGTGACGGTCTGGGTGCTCAGCTTGAGCAGATAGGACCGGCCGGGCAGCAACGGCTCATCAGCCATCCAGACGAGCGTCGCCTCGAACTGGTCGGCGACCTGCGGCGGCGCGTCGGCGATGCTGATGACATCGCCGCGCGAGCAATCGACTTCATCGGCGAGCGTCAGGGTAACGGCCTCACCGGCGCCGGCACTGGCTTTGTCGCCCGCCAGCGTGACGATGCGCGCCACCGTGGTCGTGCGGCCCGAAGGCAGGATGCGCACCGCGTCACCCGGGGCGATGCGGCCGCTGGCGATGCTGCCGGCGAACCCGCGAAAATCGAGATTGGGGCGGTTGACCCATTGCACCGGCAGCCGGAACGGCCGCGCCAGATCGGCATCGGCAGTGACTTCGACATTTTCTAGCCAGCGCAGCAGCGGCAGGCCGGTGTACCACGGCGTGTTGGCCGAAGGCTCGGTGATATTGTCACCCCCCAGCCCCGAGATCGGGATGGCGGCAACATCGGCAAGGCCGATTTCGGCGGCAAAGGCGCGATATTCGGCGACAATGGCATCGAACTTTGGCTGGTCGAAACCGATCAGGTCCATCTTGTTGACCGCCAGCACGACATGGCGAATGCCGATGAGCCTCGCCAGATAGGAGTGGCGGCGCGTCTGGGTGAGCACGCCCTTCCTCGCATCGATGAGCACGATGGCGACATCGGCCGTTGATGCCCCGGTGACCATGTTGCGGGTATATTGTTCGTGCCCCGGGCAATCGGCGATGATGAACTTGGTGCGGTCGGTGGCGAAGAAGCGATAGGCGACATCGATGGTGATGCCCTGTTCGCGCTCGGCGGCGAGCCCATCGACGAGCAGCGCGAAATCGATGTTCTGGCCCTGTGTGCCGACGCGCTTGCTGTCGGCTTCGAGTGCGCTCAACTGGTCATCGAAAATCTGCTTCGAATCATAGAGCAACCGGCCGATCAGCGTCGACTTGCCATCATCGACCGAGCCGCAGGTGATGACGCGCAACAGGTTTTTGGTCTGTTGGGCCGCCAGATAGGCGTTGATATCGGCAGCGATCAGCGGATCAGGGGCAAAACCGTTCATCAGAAATACCCCTCCTGCTTCTTTTTCTCCATGCTGGCGGCCTGATCATGGTCGATGGCGCGGCCCTGGCGTTCGGATGTCGTGGTCAGCAGCATTTCCTGGATGACCTGCGGCAGGGTGGTCGCGGTGCTTTCGACCGCGCCGGACAGCGGGTAGCAGCCCAAAGTGCGAAAGCGGACGGATTTGACGCTGGGCTTGAGGTCTTTCAGCGGAAAACGATCATCGTCGACCATTATCATCAGGCCGTTGTAATCGACCACCGGGCGCGGTGCGGCGAGGTAGAGATCGACGATCTCGATGCCTTCCTGATGGATATATTGCCAGATATCGAGCTCGGTCCAGTTCGAGATCGGGAACACCCGGATCGATTCGCCGCGCGCGTGGCGGGCGTTGTAGAGCCGCCACAATTCCGGCCGCTGTGCCTTGGGGTCCCAGCGATGGCCGGCGCCGCGAAAGCTGAAGATGCGTTCCTTGGCGCGGCTCTTTTCCTCGTCGCGCCGCGCCCCGCCAAAGGCGGCGTCAAAGCCATAATGGTCGAGCGCCTGCTTCAGCCCCTGCGTCTTCCACAGATCGGTATGGACGGCGGAGCCATGATCGAAGGGGTTGATGCCGGCGGCCTTGGCTTCGGGGTTCTGCCAGACGAGCAGTTCCATGCCGGCATCGCGCGCGGCTTTTTCGCGCAGCGCGTACATCGCCTTGAACTTGAAGGTCGTATCGACATGGAGCAGCGGAAAGGGCGGCGGCGCCGGGTAGAATGCCTTTTTGGCGAGGTGCAGCATCACCGCTGAATCCTTGCCGATCGAATAGAGCATCACCGGGCGTTCGGCCTCGGCGAGCGTTTCGCGCAGGATATGGATGCTTTCGGCCTCGAGCCGCTGCAAATGGGTGAGGTGCGTCGTCATGACCCTCTTCTAACAGCGCAAAGCGGCAAACGTCGCGCGAAAATCTATCGCGATTGATGGCAGGGCTTCGCTGCCGTTTCGCAAGTCAATCGCCGCTGAAAATCGCGGGCCGCTTTTCGAGCAGGGCGGCAACCGCCTCCTGATGATCGGCGGTCTCATGGACGAGCGCCTGATAGGCTGCCGACAGTTCGAGGATTTCGCTCATCCGCGCCGTCTGGGCTTCGCGCAGCAGCCGCTTGGTCAGCCGCAGCGCGCGCGCCGGGTTGGCGGCGATGCGCTGCGCCAGTTCGAGCGCGGTGGCCAGC
>CAJAHV010000082.1 GCA_903939555.1 uncultured Alphaproteobacteria bacterium
CGCCGGGCATGAATACCGGTACGGACTGCCCTGCTTTGACCCGTTGCGGTCGGACCTGGCGCCGGTGGTTGCGGCTGTGACCGAACGGTAGGGCCTTAGGCGGACGCGTTAGAGGCCTCCGGAGGCCCTTGGTATGTAAGAAACGAACAAGGGTGAAGGCACGGGCAAAGCCCGTGCTGACGTCAGACGAGTCCGGGGCGCAAGAGCGCGCCCCGTCTCGCTGGCCGGGCTTGCGCGAGTCCGCGCATAGCTACGCTATGCCCGGCCGCACTGCGCCTAGAATTTCTGTCCGAACTTGATGCCGAGTGTGCGCGGCTGGTTGACGATCTGGTAGGTGATCGCGCCGCAGGTGCCGGGCGAGCATTGCGCGAAGCGGTTGAGATTGCCGCGCTCGTCAAGGGCATTGTTGAGGTAAAGCTCGGCGGTCCAGCTGTCGCGGCGCAGGCCGATCGAGAAATCGGCGACGGTATAGGCTGGCATCCGGCCCAATATGTCACGTTGATCGCTGCGCAGCGCTGCCCAGCGTGCGCCGACATGGTTGACCGCGCCCTGGGCGAAGGCATCGCCACCGAGCAGCCCGAATTCATAGCGGGCGATGAAATTGCCGTTGAACTTGGCGGTGACCGGCAATTGTTGGCCGGCGGGGGCGCGCACGAAATTGTCTTCGCCATTGGGGCCGAGCTTGGCGCAATCGGGTGAATTGGCGATGCGGCAATAGTTCGTCGTCAGCTTGGCATCATTATAGGCGCCCGAGACCGAGAAGGTCAGACCGGGGGCCGGGGCCAGCGTGGCGTCGAATTCCAGGCCCTTGATACGGGCGTTGCCGGCGTTCTGGATCTCGGTCAGGCCGTTGCCGCCGAGAAAAGCGAGCTGGATGGATTTCCATTCTTCCTGATAGAGCGCCACATTGAACCGCAGCGTCCGGTCCATGAAGCTGCCCTTGAAGCCGATTTCATAATTGGTCAGGAAGTCGGAATCGAACGGCGGCAGCGTGCCACGGCGGTTGAGCCCGCCCGGGCGGAAGCCGCGTGACCAGGTGGCATAGACCAGCGCATCGGGAGTGGCCTGCCACGCCAGGTTGAGCTTGTGGGTAAAGCCATCACCCTTGGCGCGCTTCGGGCTGATGGTGCCGCCGTTGAGCACGCCGAGATTGGTGCACGGTGCGCCATCGGTGGTGGCCGGGCCGAAGCACAGCGATTCCCCCGGGCTGCCGAGCGGATTGCCGGCGCCAAAGCCGAAGAAGCCGATCAGCGAATTGTCATATTTGAAGAAACGTCCGCCGCCGGTCAGGGTCAGATTTTCGATGATGTCGAAGGCCGCCTGGCCGAACAGGGCGTAATCGCGATCGACGCGGTCCTGCTTGGTCAGCCACCAGTCGCCCGGCTTGGTCGACACGCTCAGGCTGTTGGCGAGGCCTTCGATGACGTAATTCTGTTCGATGTCGCGGGTCTGGCGCTGGTAGAATGCCCCGGCGATGAAGCGCAGGCGCTTGTCCTGCGGCGAGGAAATGCGGAATTCCTGGCTCAGCTTGGTGAAGCGGTCGCGGCCGACAACGGTCTGCGACGGGTCGATGAACTGGCCGGCGTTGTTCTTGATGAAATCGACATAGCTTGTGTAAAAAGCGTCATAAAAGAAGCTGTAGTCGGAATAATCCGAGCTCGAATCGAGCTTACGTTCGAGATAGGAGCCGGTGTAGACGACATCGAAATCGCTGATCTTGCCTTCGATGGTCAGCGAGGCCTGATACCAGTCATCCTGCGCGCGTTCGGGGCGGAAGTGCGTGACGGCAAGGTCGCCGGTATTGGGGTCCTGCCCGAAAAAGCCGCGTGACTTCTGGGTCTGGCCCATGATCGATGGCGTGAAGGTCCAGTCATCGCCCGCCGCGACGCGCAGCTGCGCGCGGCCGCCGATGGTTTCGACGGTGTTGTAATCCTTTTTGGCGAGCGCCTTGTTGTTGATGGTGATGCCCGGCACCGAATAGGTGCGGGTGCCGGCGACATTGTCGATATAGCCGGCATCGCGATCATACCAGCCAACGACACGCAGCGCGGCATTGTCCGAAATCGGAATGTTGACAAAGGCTTCGGCAACCCCGCCCCAGCCCCCGCCGGTGCCATCCGGGGCGATCTTGTTGAGTTCGAGATTATAGCCGGCGCTGAACTTGCCGAATTCGGGCTTGTTGGTGATGTAGCGGATGGTGCCGGCCTGTGAGGACGCGCCGTACAGCGTGCCCTGCGGCCCGGCCAGCGCCTCGACCCGGGCGATGTCGTAGATGTGCAGGTCGAGCGTGCCGCCGATGGTGGTGATCGGCTGTTCATCGAGATAGACGCCAACCGATGGCAGCGGGCCGGAATGATTGCCATCGCCGCCCGAAGCGACGCCGCGGAAATAGATGTTGGCGGTGCCCGGCCCGGCGGTCTGGAAGCTCAGGGACGGCAGGAAGCGCGCAAAATCGTTGAAGCTTTGCACCTGCAACTGGTCGAGCTTGGCGGTGCCGATCGCGGTGATGGCGACGGGTACTTTTTGCAGGCTTTCGGAGCGACGTTCGGCGGTGACGATGATTTCACCGGTGGCGTTGTCGTCGGCTGCCGCGACCGGCGCCTGCGCCAGTGCCGGGGTGGCGGCGAGCGCCGCGCCGAGCATGAAGGCCGTGCGCAGCCGCGACTGCGCTTCGAAAAGCCCAGACTGCCTGCCGAGAAAATTGTCGCGCAACATACTGTTCACCCTTCTGCCCCGTGAACGTGAGCGATGGTTGTGGCGCCGCGAAACGGCAGGGGTCAAGCGTGCCGGCTGGTCGCGCTGCCGTCTTGTGCCACTATCGTTGCAACTGTGGCTTTCAGGTCACCCAGCCAGGGCTCGTAATGCCGCCACTGGTCGAGCCCGGCGGTAGTGATCGGTTGCCGCACCTGTTCGGAACTGGCGGTGCGCACCGGGCGCTGGTTGCGGTGGAAATCGAGGCAGCCGGGTTCGAACGCCAACCCGCAATGCGCCAGCATGCGCCGCACCTGATTTTCGGTGTCGGTGACCAGCGCTTCATGATCGACGCGCAGCACCCGGCCGGGCAGCACGGCATCGAAATGTCCCATCAGCCGGACATAATCGGCATAATAGTCGCCGAGCTCGGCCAGATCATAGGTAAAGCTCTGGCCGCGGGCAAAATGCTGTTTCCACGCCGAAAAACACGTCGCCAGCGGGTGGCGCCGCGCATCGATGATGATGGCATTGGGCAGCATCAGGTGAATGAGGCCGGCATAAGCGAAATTATTGGGCATCTTGTCGATGAAGTGCGGCCGCCCGGTCTTGCGCTGGATGCGGGTGCGGTCGAGATAATCCTGCCCCAGCGCCGCCAGTTCGGCCGGCCCGGCGGCGGCGAGGGCCTCGAGATAGAGCAGCGGGTCCTGGCCCGGCAGCCGGTCCGACAGGCCGCGAGCGATCGCGGCGACATCGGGCAGTTCCATCGTGCCTTCGACCTGGCTGTGGCTGGCGAGGATCTGTTCGATCAGCGTCGAGCCGGCGCGCGGCAGCCCGACGACAAAGATCGGATCGGTCGCCGCGCAGCCCTGGCCGTGGCGGGCGGCAAGGAAATCGCGGCTGAACAGGGCTTCGTTGGCCACCACATGGGCGCGGTTGGCAGCGCCGTCCCAGCGCAACTGGCTGCGGCGCCGGCGGTTGCCAGCGGCATAATGGCCAAAGGAGGCTGCATAGTCGCGGGCATCCTCGAGTGCCTTGCCGAGCGCGAAATCGAGGTGAAGCCGGTCATCATCGCTGATTCCAGGGGTCGCCAGCGCGGCGCGCATCGCGGCAAGATCGGCCGGGGCGAAGCGATAGGTCTTGAGATTGGCCAGGCTCCACCACGCTTCCCCCAGCGTCGGCGCCTGCGCGACGGCGGCGCGATAGGCGGTGATGCAATCGGCGGCGCGGCCCATGGTCTTCAGCGCATGGCCATGGCTCATATGGCCGCGCGGATTGTGCGGGAATTCGGCCAGCAGGCGTTCATAAAGCGCGATCGCCCCGGCATAATCCCCCAGCCGCGCCAGCATCGCCGCCTTCAGGTTGCGATAGCCGGGATGGCCGGGGGTGGCGGCGAGCAGCCGCTCGATCTCGGTAAGCGCCGCCTCGCTTTTCGACTGGCGGTGGAGGATGAGGGCATAGTTGAAGCGCGCCGCATCGAAATCCGGCGCCAGCACCAGCGCCCGCGCCAGCAACCGTTCCGATTCGCGATAGCGCCCCAGCCGGCCGAGCAGTTCGGCCATCATGCGCAGCGCATAGGGATCGGCGGGGTGTTCCGCGATCCAGGCGGCGAGCGCCGGTTCGGCCTCGTCGAGCCGGTTCTTGGCCAGCGCATCGGCGGCACGCAACAGGCGCGGGTCATGCGAAGGCGGGGGCATGGTCACGACTGCGTTGATGGCGTGATGTCCGCAGGGTGGCAAGGGGCGCGGATGCGGCTTTCGCACGCGCGCGGCAGCGCATACACAGGCGCCTGAGCGCAATTCAGCGCCCCTTTCCCGCAAGCGGGCGAGGGGCAGGTTAAGAGGAGACCCGCACATGACCGATATCATCGGCACCCGCATGGCCGACGACGGCCGCACCGCCGCCCAGATTTTCGACGATGTCATGGCCAATCCGGCGCGGGCGCGTTTCGGTTTCGGCAGCAAGCTGGCGATCGTCAATGTCGATTTCCAGAACGCCTATACCCGCATCGACCGCTACAAAACGGCCTATGAAACCGATCCGCGCCAGATCGAATACACCAACAGCATCAGCGCGCTGGCGCGTGCTGCCGGTATGCCGGTGGTGTGGAGCCGGGTCGGTTTTGCCGATGATGCCAGCGATGCCGGCGTCTGGGGCACCCGCACCGACACCCCCGACAGCTTGCAGAACATCAAATATGACAGCGACCGCCACGCTTATGACGCGCGCTGCGACATTCGCCCCGGCGATACCCAGTTCACCAAGCGCATGCCGTCGGCATTTTTCGAAACGCCGCTGCAATCGCTGCTGGTCTGGCACCGGGTCGATACGGTGGTGGTGACCGGCGGCAGCACATCGGGCTGTGTGCGCGCCACCGCCGTCGATGCGCTGTCACGCGGCTATCGCACCATCGTGCCGATCGAAACCACCGCCGACAAGCTGGCCAGCTATCATTGGGCGAACCTGACCGACCTGCAGCTCAAATATGCCGATGTCGTGCCGGTCGCCGACGTCGTCACCTGGCTTGAAGCACACGCGCCGGGCTGATGCCCGTCAAGCTGTCGCCTGGCGAACAGCGCAAACAGCATCTCCCCTTTCGCGGCGGCGCTGTTATGCTGCGCGGTGATGACTTCCGATCCCGGCCTTTACGATGCCAACCCGCTCGCGCCGCCGCTGCGCTGGCCCGGCGGCAAGACCTGTGCGGTGTGGGTCGCCCCCAATCTCGAATATTATGAACTCGATCCGCCAGCGCATCCGCGCCGCAAGAGCTGGACGAAGCCGCACCCCGATGTCGTCGGCTATTCGCATCGCGACCATGCCAACCGCATCGGCCATTGGCGGATGGCGGAGGCGATGTCGCGTCATGGCTTTCCGGGGTCGGTCAGCCTGTCGGTAGCGCTGTGCGACCACATCCCCGAAGTCGTCGCCGATGGCGTCGCGCGCGGCTGGGAATTCTTCAGCCATGGCATCTACAACACCCGCTACGCCTATGACATGGACGAGGCTCAGGAACGCGCCATCATCGAGGACAGTATCGCTACGGTGCAAAGCGCCACCGGGCAACGCATCCGTGGCTGGCTCGCCCCGGCGCTTACCCACACTGTGCGCACCATGGACCTGATCGCCGAATATGGCCTCGATTACACCTGCGACCTGTATCACGATGATCGCCCGGGCCGGGTCAAGACCGCCGGCGGCGATCTGATTTCGATGCCGTACAGCCTTGAAGTCAATGATCATTATGGCTTTTTCATCTACAATATGAGCCCGCGGGACTATGCCGATGCGCTGATCCGCCAATATGACCGGCTGGCGCGCGAGGGCGAGGCTTCGGGTGCCGTCATGTGCATTCCGTTGCACAGCTATCTGATCGGCCAGCCGCATCGCATCGGGCCTTTCGAACGCGTGCTCGAACATATCGCCGCCGATGGCCGGGCATGGATCACCACGGCAGGCGCGATCGCCGATGCGTACCGGGAGCAGGCCGCGTGAGTCTCGATCCGGCCTATCTCGAATATCCGCAGCGCCGGCACGGCATGGACCATGGCCTCTACCCCTGGTCGAACATCGCCAACCGGCCGCCGATCGCCTGGCCGGGCGGCAAGCGTGTTGCCGTCGCCATTGTCATTTCGTGCGAATTCTTCCCGCTCACCCCGTCCGACACGCCGTTCCGCGCGCCGGGACACATGCAGACGGCGTTTCCCGATTACCGGCATTTCACCGCGCGCGATTATGGCTCTCGGCTTGGCGTGCCAAGGCTGGTCGAGGCGCTCGCCCGGGTCGGCGCGCACGCCAGTTTCGCGATGAACAGCGCCTGGGCCGCGCGTTTTCCCGATCTCGCCCGCCAGATCGCCGCCGCCGGGCATGAAATCATCGCCCATTCGACCGACATGAACGGCACCATCGCCACCGGCCTGCCCGAAGCCGATGAACGCGCGCTGATCGCCGCCAGCCTTGCCGGGCTGGAAACCGTCACCGGGGTACGCCCGACCGGCTGGCTGTCGATCGCGCGGTCGCAAAGCTGGAATACGCCGAAACTGCTGGCCGCAGCCGGGCTGGGCTATTGCTGCGACTGGGTGAACGACGAACTGCCCTATCGCATGACGACAGCGGCAGGGCCGATCATCAACCTGCCGCTCAACCATGAACTCAGCGACCGCCAGATCATCGCCACCTGCCAGCAATCGGCCGACAGCTATGCCGAACAATTGCGCGATGCCCATGACTGGCTCGATGGCGAAGTCACCGTCGGCGGCGGCCGCCTGCTGCCGATCCACCTGACACCCTATATCAGTGCGCTGCCCTATCGTATCGACGCCATCGAGGGTCTTTTGGGCTGGCTGGCGGCGCAACCCGGCGTCTGGTTCGCGCGCGGCGATGAAGTGGTGGCGGCGAGCGGGGTTTAGATAACGCGCTGATGCGCATACTGGATTTACACCAAGGCCCCGATGCCTGGTCAGGAGGTGCCTCCGGCGGTTACCTTAAGGGCCTCAAGCCCGTGGATGCGCGTTCCTGTACGCATCGAGCAGTTGTGCCGCATCGACTGCGGTGTAGATTTGCGTCGATGACAGGCTGGCGTGGCCGAGCAGTTCCTGGATCGAACGCAGATCGGCGCCGCGTGCCAGCAGGTGCGTGGCAAAGCTGTGGCGCAGCGCATGCGGTGTTGCCGTGTCGGGCAGGCCCAGCGCCGGGCGGGCGGCGCGGATGGCGCTGCGCACGATGCCGGCATCCAATGGCCCGCCGCGCACGCCGCGAAACAGCGCGGCGTCGCGGGTGGGCGCGAAGGGCGTGAGCGCCACATAGGCCATGATCGCTTCGGCCACGACGGGCAGTAGCGGCACGGCACGGGTCTTGTTGCGTTTGCCGATGACGGTGATGGTATTGCCGAGCGGCAGCACCGCGCCGGTCAGCGCCAGCGCTTCGGCGATGCGCAGCCCGGCACCATAAAGCAGCAGCAGCACGGCGGTATCGCGCGCCGCCGTCCACGGGCTGCGGGCGTCGTCACCAACGGCGGCAATCAGGTCGCCGGCATCGGCGGGAGAGACCGGGCGCGGGACCCGGCGCGGCAGCTTGGGCGATTTCAGCCCGGTGATGCCGTCTGCCGCCAGCCCCTGCGTGCGCCGCGCCCAGGCGAAGAAGGTCCGCAACGCCGATATGTCGCGCGCCACCGAGACATTGGCGAGGCCATCGCGCCGCCGCCAGGCGAGAAAGGCGCGAAAATCCGCCGGGGCCAGCGCCGCCAGTTGCGCCACCCCGACTGGACCGCCGACATGGCTGCACAGGAAATCCCCGAACTGGTCGAGTGTCGCGCGATAGGCGCGCAGGGTGTGCGGTGACAGGCGGCGGGCATTGCCCAGCGAAGCCAGCCAGATGGTGGTAAGCGCCTCCAACGTCGCGACCCGCTCCCGGTTCAGAGGATGCTTTGTCCGGTGCTGGCCCAATCGGCGAGGAACGCCGCCAGCCCTTTGTCGGTGAGCGGATGATTGGCCAGCGCGCGGATCACCGATGGTGGCATGGTGGCGACATCGGCGCCCAGCTTGGCGGCCTGCAGCACATGCACCGGGTGGCGGACGCTGGCGACGAGGATTTGGGTTTCGAAATCGTAATTGTCATAGATCATCTTGATGTCTTCGATGAGCTGCATGCCATCATAACCGACATCATCGAGGCGGCCGACGAACGGCGAGATGAAGGTCGCCCCGGCCTTGGCGGCGAGCAGCGCCTGGTTGGCCGAAAAGCACAACGTGACATTGGTCATCACGCCTTCGTCCGACAGCGCCTTGCACGCGGTCAGCCCGTCGATGGTCAGCGGCAGCTTGATGCAGATATTGCGCCCGAGTTTCTTGAGCACTTCGGCTTCGCGCAGCATGTCGGCGGTGCTGGTGGCGACGACTTCGGCGGAGACCGGGCCGCTGGTCAAGGTGCAGATTTCCTTGATGACATCGAGGAAGTTGCGCCCCGATTTGGCGATCAGCGACGGGTTGGTGGTGACGCCATCGAGCAGGCCCGTCGCCGCGAGCGCGGCGATTTCGGCGGTATCGGCGGTATCGGCAAAGAATTTCATGGCGAAGGTTTCCTGTAGGATCAGCACTGAGTCTAGCCGGAAGCGGGCACGGAAGGAAGTCACCCTCCCGTTGCTGCCGGCGGTATGGTGCCAGGACGCCGTTCAGGCCGAGCGCAGCACCCAGTCATAATCCAGCGGCGTGACAATCGCGTTGTAGCGTTCCGCCTCCACCCGCTTCAGCGTCGCGTACATTTCGGCGGCGCGGCCACCCCAATAATCGGCCAGCAGGCGCGACCCTTCGAACAGCGCCAGCGCATGCGCCCAATCGGTCGGCAGGCGTTCGCCGGTGGCATAGCCGTCGCCGGTCACCATCGGCCCGGGGTCGATGCCATGGGTGAGGCCATGGTGGATGCCGGCAAGCACCGCGGCGACCGCCAGATAGGGGTTGGCATCGGCACCCGACAGCCGGTGTTCGAGGTGCCGGCCCGAGGCCGGGCCCGCAGGGATCCGAAGCGGCACTGTTCGGTTGTTGACCCCCCAGCCGGCGCGCACCGGGGCGTAGCTGTTGGGGCGGAAGCGGCGATAGCTGTTGGCATTGGGGGCGAACACCGCGATGCTGGCGGGCATCAGTTGCGCGGCGCCGCCGATGGCGTGGTGCAACCGGTCGTTGCCCGCCGGATCATTGCTGGCAAAGATGTTGCGGCCGCGATCATCGGCGACCGAGACATGGATGTGCAGGCCCGAGCCCGACAGGTC
>CAJAHV010000083.1 GCA_903939555.1 uncultured Alphaproteobacteria bacterium
GGCCGCAGGCCCCAGACCCCATTTGTTTGCTGGTGCGCGGGTGCCTGACGTTGTTGGCTGACAAGGAAATCAAATGGGGTCTGGGGCCTGCGGCCCCAGCCGCCGGAGGCCTTTGAACCCTAGAGTCCCCCGGCAGGCCGGAATTTCGGCACGGTGATTTCGGCGGTCCAATCTTCGAAAACCACTTCGACGGCGATGCCGGATTTGACGCTGGCGACGTCGCAGCCGACGACATTGCTCATCATTCGCGGGCCTTCTTCAAGGGTGATGAGGGCGATGACATAGGGGACATCCGCAGCATAGGCCGGCGAAACGGCGCGGGTAACGATGGTATAGCTTTCTACCGTGCCGCGCCCGCTGGCCTGGCGCCATTCCAGCTGTTCGGACGTGCAGTGCGCGCAGATCAGGCGCGGGTAGAATTGATGCGTGCCGCAGGCCGTGCAGTATTGGAGCAACAGCTTGTGATCGTGGCAGCCTTGCCAGAAGGGGGCTGATTCCGGTGTCGGGCGGGGGAGGAACTTGTCCATATGGCCCGTCATCAGTGGCGCTCCCTGCCCAGGATCACGGTGGTATGGCTTGACATGATGCCGCCCTGACCATGGACCAGCGCCACTTCGGCGCCCGCGACCTGACGTGCGCCCGCCATGCCGCGAAGCTGGGTCACGGTTTCGGTGAGCGCGAACATCGACCCCGGATTGCCCGGATGGCAGTGCGACAACAGTCCGCCATGGGTGTTGACCGGCAACATGCCGCCAAGCTCGATATTGCCATTTTCGACGAACGCGCCGCCTTCGCCCTTCTGGCAAAAGCCGAGGTCTTCAAGCTCCACCAGCACGGTGGGTGTGAAGCAATCGTACAATTGGGCGAAGTCCATGTCGCGCGGGCCAAGGCCGGCCATGGCATAGGCGCGCTGGCCCGATTCCACGGCGAAGGAGGTGGTCAGGCTTTGAGCCTGGCTGATATGTTCATGGCCATGGCCTTCGCCGACGCCCAGAATATAGACGGGTTGGTGCGGGAAATCCGCAGCGCGTTCGGCCGATGTCATGATGATCGCCGAGCCGCCGTCCGATACCAGCGAACAATCGAGCAGGTGCAGGGGGTCGGCGATCATGCGCGAATTGATCACGTCGTCGATGGTGATGGGCGTGCGCATTTCGGCCGTCGGGTTGAGGCAGGCATGTTTGCGGCAGGCGACGGCGATGGCGGCGAATTGTTCGGCGGTCGTGCCATATTTGTCCATATGGGCACGGGCGATCAGGGCATAAAATGCGGGGACGGTGGGGCCAAAGGGTATCTCAAACTGGGAATGGCCGGCCGACGACTGCATCTTCATGGCCTGGTCACGGGTCAGGCCGCTGCGCAAACTGTCGGCCATCGTGATCAGGACGGTGTTGCACATGCCGCTGACGATAGCGGCGGCAGCGTGATGCAGAACCGAAAAGGTCGTGCTGCCGCCGGCGCTTACGCCCATGCAATAGCGCGGGAATATCTGCAGATATTCGGCCATCGCCTCGGCGTGGTACATATAGGGTTCGGCCATCGAGTTGCAGGTGATCAGCCCGTCGATCTGGCCCTTGGTGATATTGGCATCGGCCATGGCGCGGCGTGCCGCATCGATGCACAAGCCGGTGGCGCTGAATTGGGGAAGCTTTCCCACCGGGGTATCGGCCGCCCCGACAATGGCGACTTTCCCGCGTAAACTGGTCATGGATGTTTCCGATCAGGCCCTGTCGAACGCAACTACGGCAGTGCCGGGGGTGATCACGTCGCCGGCGGCATTCTTGATGAAGATTTCAAGTCTGGCGGTGCCGTTGTCGTGATCCACCGAAAGCACGCGGCCGCCCGAGGTGACCGTCTCGCCGATATAGGCGGCCTTGCGGTTCGAATATTCGAGATGGGTCATCCGTCCCTTGCCGTCCAGCCATTCGATGACGCATTGGGTCAACCAGTCGCCGAGCATCGGCCCCGACATCACAATGCCGGGATAGCCTTCGACTTCGGTGGCATAGGGCAGATCGAAATGGATGCGATGGGCATTCCAGATGGCGGCGCTGTACATGAAATTCTGCACGTTATCGGGCGAATAATCACGGCCGGGCACGGCATCGCCGGGTTGCAGGGCCATTGTTTTTGACATGTTCATTACCGCAAGAGCCGTGTTGTTTTTTCAGTCAGGACCGGTTCGCCGGCTGCGGTTTCAACGCGCATGACAACTTCATAAAAAATGATCGGCCCCTGTGAGCCGGCCTTTTCGTAGATATTGGTCAGGGTGCGGGTGGCAACCAGCACGTCCCCCGCCTTGATCGGCCTGAAATATTCGATGTTGAGGCCGCCAGCCATGGCTTTTTCGAGCGGGAATTTCGGCAGCAATCCGTCGATCGAAACGCCGTCCGGAGACAGTTCGTCGAGTTCCACGATGTCCCAGAACAGCGCAAGGTGAAACAAGGGCGGCGCTTCATCGCCATCAAGATATTCTTTTTTCTGCCAGCCAGTGGCGATGGAATATTTGCGTATTTCGCGGCGTGACGCAATTTCGGTGCGCGGTGCGGTCGATCTGCCGATGCAAGAAAGTAAATCGGCGCTCAACAGCCCGTTTGCGTTTCCAGTCTGTTGCCCGTCTGGCTCGGCTATGTTTGCCTGCCCTTGGATTTTATTCATTTATCATTGCTTTTCAAAAACATGTCCGTCAGTTCTGGAACGCCCGCGTATCCGAAATTCGCCATTGAATCCAGACTACATGTTTGCCCGGGAGAGGCCAAGTCCGCTGCTTGCGTACCCCGGCGTCATCCGCCTCCGGGCGTCATCACCGGCGTCGCCGCATCCTTGGCAAGCGCTTTGGGCCCGGTGGTTCCAGCGATCGCCCGCGTCCCGACCTCAGGGGGCAGGCTTGCTCTGCGGACCGTAGACCAGCAGCACGTTGCCGGCCATGTGGCTGTAGATCCCGTAACCAGAATTGACGAACACGCGTCCCTTCCACACGGCTGGCCCGGAGCCGCTCATGCTGCCGCCGTTGCCGATACGCCCGTCGATCGTCTTGACCGGCCTGGTGGTGTCCGTCTGCCATAGCACGGCGCCCGTTTCGCTGTCATAGGCGCGGAACATGCCATCGAGGTTACCGGCAAAGACCACCCCCGGCATGGCCGTGACGGCCGCCGAAATGCCCGGATCGCAAAATTGCTTGCCGGCGCAATTGTCCGCGGGGTTGGCGTACCAGAATTCATGGCCGGTGGCGGCGTCGATCGCATGCAGGCCGGTACCGCGCAATTTGGCATCATAGACCCGGGCGTCATGGGTGTCGGCCATGTCATTGATCGGCACGAACACGCGCTGGCCTTCGGCCGCCATGCCGAAATGCACGCCGCCTTGCGTGCCGCCATGGCCCAACCGCTGGTTCCACCGGATCTTGCCGGTATCAGGGTCGATGCCCCAGGCTTCGCCCGATTTCTGGCCGACGACAAGGATGCGCTGGTCGCCGGCAAGCGGGATCAGCAGCGCGGATGCGGCGACATCGAAATCCGGCCCGTTTTCCTTGGGACAGGAATCATTGCCCAGCATGCAGCCGACGTTCCACGCATCGTGCGGCGTCAATTGCGTGCTCCAGACGCGGGTGCCGGTCCGGGCATCGACGGCGAAAACCGCATCGGAATTTTCATCCGCCGGGCTGGAGTAATTTTCGCCCGATCCGAAATAGACCCGCTGGGTGCGCGCGTCATAGGTGGGGCTGCTCCACACCGGCGCGCCCGACGGGCCGAGGATCCGGGCGCCTTGCCGGGTCTTGCCCTGATCGGTCGGCGGGCCGGCGGTATAGGCGCGCCAGACTTCTGCGCCCGTTGCCGGGTCGAGCGCCAGCACCGATCCCCGGAAGGTGCAGCAGGCGTATTTCGTATCGCTGGCCTCGACGACTTCGAGCGAGGAAACCGGCACATAGAGCAGGCCGCCACCAAGGGCGGGCGTGCCGGTGATCGTTGCGGAGGCATGGTCGCTGACCTTGGTAGACCACAAGGGCTTGCCGGTCATCGCATCGAGCGCATGGGCACGGCCGAGCAGATCACCGAAATACAGCCGCTTTGTTACCGGGTCGGCGACGATGGCGGTGCGCACTTCGGCGACAAGGCGCGTCGTCCAGCGGGTGCAGCCGGTTTCGGGGTCGAACGCATAGATAGTGCCGTCCTGGCTGCCGACGAACAGCGTGCCCCAGGCGACTATGGGTTGCGAGCGCGCCCGATTGGCGGCGGGATAGGCAAACGCCCATTTCAACGCGAGGCGCGGCACTTCGGCCTTGGTCAGGCCCGCGATCTGCGCCGGGACAAAGCGGGAATTGTCGCGGCCCCATCCGATGGGCTGCGGCACGTCTGCCATGTCGAACTGCGCACTGGCGCCGGAGCACTGGGCTGGCGGCGGAGCAGGCTTGTACGACGCATAGGGTGTCCGCGTCAGATATTCGGCGACTTCAATTTTCTGCTTGGGTGTCAGTGCGGCCGCCTGCGCCTTCATCACGCCATCGGTCAGGGCGCTGATAATGGCGTCTGGCGCCAACATGCCCATGAAATTGGGGGACGGCGCCTTTGGTACGCCGCCGAGATGGCACATGGCGCAATGCTGTTGGAAGAGGGCATTGCCCGGCGCGGTCGCAGGATCGATCCGCGCCCCGCTGGACGGCATTGTGTCGTCGAACGACTTGATCCGCTTGGGCGGGGGCGCAGTTGCCGCTGCGGCGGCTGCCTGCGCCTTTGCCGGTACCTGCGAATGAACAGCCGACGCGAACAGCGCCGCCACCGACAGCGCGATCAGGGGAATTCGTCCGGTCAGGGCCGCCATCATTGTGTCAGTCTCCGCTGTGTCGCAAGTTGCCGAACCGGGTCCGTCGGATCCGGTCAGGCGCTGGAAACGGCCTAAAAAAGCGTTTCCATGCATTCCTTGGAATAGGGGCGCAGTTCGCCGGACCGGCCTTCGCGAACCTTTTTCAGCCAGTTCGGATCGGCGAGGAGCACGCGGCCGAGCGCAACCAGATCGAATTCGCCCCGGTCAAAACGGCGCGCGAGTTCGTCGAGCGACTTGAGCGTCGGTGCCGATTCCCCGGACACGAAATCCTGCATGAGATCGCGGTCGAGGCCGACCGAGCCGACGGTAATCGCCGGTTTGCCGGTGACCTTTTTGGCCCAGCCGGCAAGGTTGTAATCGCCATGTTCCGGAAATGCATGTTCCCAGAAGCGCCGGTCGGAGCCGTGGAAAATATCGACCCCGGCGTCGGCGAGCGGCACCAGCCAGCGTTCGAGTTCCTGCGGCGTGCGGGCAATCTTGGCCTCGTATTGATAGGTCTTCCACTGCGAGACGCGGAAGATGATGGCGTAATCCGGGCCGACGGCCTGGCGGATCGCGCTGACCACATCGACGGCGAAGCGGGCGCGGTCGGCAATGTCGGGGCCGCCATAGCGATCGCTGCGCAGGTTGGTGGCATCCCAAAAGAACTGGTCGAACAAATAGCCATGCGCGCCGTGCAATTCGATTGCATCGAAGCCAAGCCGTTGCGCATCAAGCGCCGCGCGCACGAAGGAGGCGATCACCCCGTCCACATCCTTGAGGGTCATTTCGCGGCCGCCGGGAATTTCGGGGCCGGCAAAGCCGGAGGGGCTTTCGAGCGGTGGGTGCGGCGAGTCCGGATAGTTGAAATCCTCGCAGCCGCCGACATGCCACAATTGCGGGATGATTGCCCCGCCCGCCGCCTGCACGCCGCTGCGGGCCCTGTCCCACGCGGCCAGGCCTTCTTCGCCGAAGAAGCCGGGAACCGTGTCGGCGGCGACCGAACCGGGCCGGTCAACCGCGACGCCCTCGGTGATCACGCAGCCAACGCCGCCTTCGATGCGGCGCCGGTAATAATCCGCCGAAGCCTCGGTCAGGATGCCACCCGGCGAAAAATAGCGTGACATGGGCGCCATGGTGAAACGGTTGGCGACCTTGAGCGACTTGCATTCGAAGGGCGTGAAAAAGGGGTCCAATAGGCTGTTATTCATCCCGTCAATCCTTGCTTTATATCACTATTATCGTGCGGGGTCGTGCCCTGCGGCCTGTGTCGGGGCGTTCAGATATGGGCCACGAAATCGCGCAGCGTGGCGATATACCGTGGCGCGTCTTCAATGAAAGGCGCGTGGCCGCAGCCATCGAACATCACGATCGTGCCGTTCCGTGCGCACTTCGCCGCCTGCATGCCGACCTGCGGATCCAGGATGGCGTCGGCGCTGCCGATGATCGAAAGCACCGGCACGGCCAGTTCGGCCAGCAGCACCCGCTGGTCGATATTGCCCAGATCGAGCAGCGATCGGATGACGCCCGGCCCGCTGTCGATAAAGGCTGACCACATCCAGTCCACCGTTTCTTGGCTCACCTCGCGCGCGCAAACCCCTTGGGCAAGGCCCTTGAAGAAGGCAGCGCGATCACCAGCCAGTGCGGCTGCGGTGGCGGCAAGGCCTTCATCGTCGCCGCCATATGGGAAGTCGGCGGTCTTGGTGAAGCGCGGGGAAGCGCCGCAGGTTAGGACAAGACCGGCGGCCTTGTCGCCAAGCCGGCGGGCAGCCTCGGCGGCGACGGCACCGCCGAGCGACCAGCCGTTGAGCACGACCGGCAACGATGTTTCCTTGCGCACGATCCCTTCGACATCGCTGGCCAGCGCGGCGACCGAAACGTCATCGAAATCGCGATCGGACTGTCCGCAGCCGCGATGATCGATGGTGATCACGGCATGGCCGGCGTCCTTGAGCGCTTCGACAGTGCCTGCCCAAAGCCGGCTGGACATCGCCCAGCCGTGGATCAGCACGATCGGTGTCGCGGTGCCGCGGTGATGTTCGTAATAGACTGTGCGACCATCGCCGCAATCGAAACGCGCCATATCTTGTCCTTCTGTGTGCCCGGGCGGCTTATTGCGGTGCCGCCAGGGTGATGCCGACCAATGGGCTGAAATGATGCATTGTCACCGAGCGCAGGGCAATCTTCCAAACGCCGTCGCGCTTTTCGAACCGGTCCGAATAGGTGGCCGCCACGCTTTGCGCCTGTCCATCGGTGGTCGTGCCGATGCAGTAAACGTCGCAGATACCGCGCACCAGCGTTGGCCCTTCGGGCACGACGCGCAGGTTGGTGGTATAGTGCGTCGATTGCAACCATGCGGGCCAGAGAATGTCCTTCACCGCGTGGGTAATGCCCGCATGCCCGTCGAAGTTGCCGAAGGGCGGGCCGATTTCCCACCTGGCATCGGGCCACCAGATGGCGAGAAACCGGTCGAAATCGCGCTTGTCGAAGCCCAGGCAGTAATCGCTGACCAGGTCCTGCATCGCAAAGCGATTTTCCAGCTGCTCCAGTCTTGCTTCGATCGCTGTCGTCATGCGGTCGGTTCCCGATCGAGGAAGCTGGCGAACTTGCGTTCGGCATCGGCGCGTCGGGCGGGAACGAAATAGGTCGGGAAAAGCCCCGGCGCCGGGGCCACGTTGCGCAATATGTCCTTGGCGACGGACACTTTGTGCACTTCTGTCGGCCCATCGACGATGCCCATTTCGGGGACATACTGCCACATGTCCATCAACGGCGTTTCGTTCGACATGCCCAGCGAACCGTGCAGATGCAGCGCGCGGTAGATCACGTCCTTCAGCACGCCCGGCATTGCCGCCTTGATGGCTGAAATCTCGCGCCGGACGCGGCGGGTATAGACCTTGTCCGCGTCGAGCATCCAGGCAGCGTAGAGCACGTGCAGGCGGAACTGGGTGATCTGGGTATAGCTGTCGGCGATCTTTTCCTGCACCATCTGCTTGTCGGCGAGACGTTCGCCCTTGGTGACGCGCGACACGACGCGCTCGCACATCATGTCCATGGCCTTGTTGAGCATGCCGACCGTACGCATCGCATGGTGGATGCGGCCGCCGCCAAGGCGGGACTGCGCGACCTTGAAACCTTCGCCAACTGCGCCGAGCGTGTTCTCGCGGGGTATCCGGCAATTGTTGAAACGCAGATAGCCGTGAACGCCACTGCCGATGTCGTCCTTGGGGCCGACGGCGGTGTTGCGGATGATTTCGAGCCCGGGCGCATCGCGCGGCACGATGAGCGTGGTCGAACCATTGTGCACGGCCACTTCAGGGTCGGTGATGCACATGACGATCAGGAATTCGGCCATGTCGGCGTGGCTGGCGAACCATTTTTCGCCGTTGATCA
>CAJAHV010000084.1 GCA_903939555.1 uncultured Alphaproteobacteria bacterium
GATCGTGAACTCAGCCCCGCCCGGCACGCCGTGCTGCGCGAACATGCCACCGAACGCCCCTTCACCTCGCCGCTCAATGATGAAAAGCGTGCCGGCGAATTCTTCTGTGCCGGTTGTGGCAGCCTGCTCTATCTGTCGGGGACCAAATACGACAGCGGATCGGGCTGGCCGAGCTTTTACGACGCCGTGCCGGACGCGGTCGCGACGACGACCGATGCCAGCCACGGCATGGTGCGCACCGAAGTCCATTGCGCCACCTGCGAAGGCCATCTCGGCCATGTCTTTCCCGATGGCCCGCACCCGACCGGGCTGCGCCACTGCATCAACGGCCTCGCATTGGACTTCGTGCCGGAGGATTGACGGGCGCCCGCCGGCTTGCCGGGAGGGAGTGAGGCTTGCCCTTGGCGGCGCGGCGCGTCATCGTGGCGGCATGATCTTGCTTGCCGCTCTCCTCGCCGCCGCCGTGCCGGTGCTGCCATCGCCTGCCGACATTGTCGCTGCGGCGCCGCTAAGCGCGTGGCGGGCGGTCGCGCCGGAAAACCTCATGCTCGTCGAAACCCCGCGCGGCACCATGGCGATCGAACTGGCGCCCGATTTCGCCCCGGCGCATATCGCCGCGATCCGCGCGCTGGTCGCTGCCGGGCGTTTTGACGCCGGCGCCTTCACCCGGGTGCAGGACAATTATGTCGTGCAATGGGCGGCCCGCCCCGGCCCGGGCAAGACGCTGACCTCGGGCGGTGCTGCTGCGGTCGCGGCGGGCAGCACGGCGACCCCCGGCGGGGTGGCGGTCGGCACGGGCCCCGGCCCGGCGCACCCGGCCATCCTGCCGGCCGAATATGAACGCCCCGTCAAGGGCCTCCAGATCACGCCGCTCGGTTCCACTGATACCTATGCGCCCTCGGGCTTTGCTGATGGCTGGCCGGTGGCGCGTGACTCGAAAACCGGCACGGCCTGGCTGGCGCACTGCTATGCCAGCGTCGGGGTGGGGCGCGACAACCCGCCGGATACCGGCGACGGCAGCGAGCTTTACGCCGTCATCGGCCATGGCCCGCGCCATCTTGACCGCAACATCACGGTCGTCGGCCGGGTCATCGATGGCATTGCCGATTTTTCCGCCCTGGCGCGCGGCACCGGGCCGATGGGTTTCTACAGGACGCCGGCCGAACAGACCGTCATCACCCGGGTGCGCTTCGCCACCGCCGCCGATCCGCGCTATGAAGTGCTGGCCAGCGCCAGCCCGGCCTTCGCCGCCTATCTGCAGGCGCGCGCCAACCGCACCGGCTTTTTCGTGCGGCCGGCCGGCGCTACCGACCTGTGCAATGTCCAGGTGCCGGTCCGGCGGGTGGCGAAATGACACCGATCATCAAGCTGTTGCGCGCCGCCGAATGGGCAGCGTTCGAGGAATCAGGGGTTTTCGCCGGGTCGCCAGATGATCTGCGTGATGGCTATATTCATATTTCCACACCCGATCAGGTCGCCGGCACTGCGGCGAAATGGTTCGCGGGTGAAGCCGGGTTGATGGCGGTAACGCTCGATGCCGAGGCGCTGGGCATGGACCTGCGCTGGGAACCGGCGCGCGGTGGCGTGCTGTTTCCGCACCTGTACCGACCGCTCGTGCTGGCCGATGTGGTGAGCATCGCGCCTTGTTGAGGACGCAGGGCCTCCGGCGGTTTCAAGTGCCTCCGGCGGTTTCAAGGGCCTCCGGCGGCTGGGGCCGCAGGCCCCAGACCCCATTGATAATCGTCAA
>CAJAHV010000085.1 GCA_903939555.1 uncultured Alphaproteobacteria bacterium
CTTGAATTTCGCCACGGCGCGCGCGAGGGGCGCCAGTGACCGCGCCCGTCATCGCGTCCGTGCCCCGACGGTTTCCGCTGTTCCCGACGCTGCTGACCCTTGTTATGCTCGTCGTGCTGGTCGGACTTGGGCTCTGGCAGCTTGACCGGCGCGAGTGGAAACATGCGCTCATCGCCAGATTGCGCGCCGCACAAACCCAGCCGCTGCTCGAGCCTGACGATTTCATGCGCGCCTTGCGCAACGAAGCCAGCATCCAGTACCGCCTTGCCGAATTGCCCTGTTCGCCCGGCGACGTGCTGCCCTATGACCTGAAGGGCGGCAGCAGCGTCGGTGGCGTTTCGGGTTATCTGGTGCTGGTATCGTGCCGACCGAATCGCAAGCTGCCCGATATCGTTGTCGTTGCCGGCTGGACGAAACGCCCCGACGCAGCGGCAGTCCCGGTGTATGTCGATACGGTGTTCAAGGGTGTCATCATTGAACGCCCCTATGGCCGGGTGCAAACACGGCCGCAGTTCATGCTGATTCCCGATACGTCGGTGCCGCCGTTGCAAGTTTCGCGCATGCCGACACCTGACGAACTCCCCGACAATCATCTTTCCTATGCGGGGCAGTGGTTCGGGCTCGCCGCCGTACTGGTGACGATCTACGGACTGTGGCTGCGCAGGCGCTGGCAAGGTGAAAAAGTTGCCCCTGCGGCGCCCAACCGCTAATCCCCGGATATCATGCGTTACATCAGCACCCGCGGCACCGCGCCGATTCTGGATTTCGATGCTGTCACCCTTGCCGGTCTGGCAAGCGACGGTGGGCTCTATGTGCCCGAAACCTGGCCGCATCTTGCGCCGGTCGAAATTACGGCGATGGCCGGTTTGTCCTATGTCGAAACGGCGGTTCGCGTGTGTCTGCCCTTTGTGGGAACGGCGCTGACCGAAGCCGAATTGCGCGATCTGCTCGCGACGGCCTATGGCAGCTTTGATCATGCTGCAGTGACGCCGCTTGTCCAACTCGACCAGCGCCACTGGCTGCTCGAGCTTTTTCATGGGCCGACCCTGGCTTTCAAGGATGTCGCGATGCAGGCGCTGGGCCTGTTGTTCGAAAATTTTCTCGGCCGCAGCGGTAAGGCGGTGACGATCATCGGCGCAACATCGGGTGACACGGGTTCGGCCGCTATCAACGCGCTCGCCGGGCGTGACCGGGTGGAAGTGTTCATGCTGCATCCGCGCGGTCGCGTGTCCGACGTGCAACGCCGCCAGATGACGACTGTGCTGGCCCCCAATATCCACAATATCGCCGTGGAGGGTAACTTCGATGATGCTCAAGCGCTGGTGAAGGCGATGTTCAACGATCCGGATTTTTCCGGCCGGTTCAATCTGTCGGCGGTCAATTCGATCAACTGGGCGCGGCTCATGCTGCAGATCGTCTATTATTTTTATGCGGCCGTCCGGCTCGGTGCCCCCCATCGGCCCATCAGCTTTGCCGTGCCGACCGGAAATTTCGGCGATGTCTTTGCCGGTTATGTCGCCCGGCAGATGGGCTTGCCGATCGACCGGTTGATCGTGGCCACCAACTCCAACGACATCCTGCACCGTGCGCTCAGCGCCGGCGATTATTCGGCGGGACAGGTAACGCCGACCGATTCGCCATCGATGGACATCCAGGTTAGCAGCAATTTCGAGCGACTGTTGTTCGACCTTGGCGGCCGGGATGGCGCCGCGACCGCAGCAGCGATGCGCGGTTTCGAAAAAACCAAGGCGATGGCAATCCCTGCCGACCAGCGCGCCGCCGCCGCCGCGATCTTCGACAGCGCACGGGTTGATGCGGATTCGATGGCGCGGACGATTCGCTGGGCCCGCGACAAATGCGGGCAGATCATCGATCCGCACACAGCGGTTGGGCTTGCCGCGGCACGGGCGAGCGCCGGAGATACGCCGGTGGTGACGCTGGCGACCGCGCATCCGGCGAAATTTCCCGATGCGGTAGAGCGTGCCGGCGGGCTGCGCCCCGTGCTGCCGCAGCGCGCGCAAGGATTGTTCGACCGCGAGGAACGCTATGCCACCATGGCTGCGGACTTGACGACGGTGGAGGCCTATATCGCCGCCCGGGCGCAGCCGTCAGCATGATGACCCCGGTCATTGCGCACACGCGCCACGGGCTGCGCGTCGCCACGTGCGTGACCCCGGGGGTGGAAACCGTGGCGGTGGCGCTGCACGCCGAAACCGGTGCGCGGTTCGAAGCAGCCGAGCATAACGGCCTGGCGCATCTGTTCGAACATATGGTCTTCAAGGGCACGCAGACGCGGTCCGCCAAGGCGATCGCTGAGCAGATCGAGGATGTCGGCGGCAATCTCAACGCCTGGACCTCGCGCGACACCACGGTGTTCCATGCGAGGCTGCTGGCGCGCGACCTGCCGCTCGGCCTCGCCGTCATCGCCGATCTGGTCAACAATCCGCGTTTCGATGCCGATGATCTGGCGCGCGAAAAAGATGTCGTGCTGCAGGAGTTGGGCGAAGCGCGCGACACGCCCGACGACATTGTCTTTGATCATTTGCAGGAAGCCGCTTTCCCCGGCCAGGGGCTGGGCCGCTCGATCCTGGGAGCCGAGGAAACGCTGGCGCGAATTACCGCCGATCATCTGCGGCAATGGCGCGTGGCGCATTATGGCGCACAGCGCCTGACGCTGGTGGTGACCGGCAAGATCGAGCATGACGTGGTGATGCGGTTGGCCGAAGCTGCCTTCCCCGATGCCGGAGAGCACGCATTGCCTGTAACCGAAACTGCCCGGTTCGCCCCCGGCAGTTTCAACGACCCGCGCAAGTTTGAACAGGCGCAACTGACCAGCGGTTATCCGGCGCCCGGTCATTATGACGATGGC
>CAJAHV010000086.1 GCA_903939555.1 uncultured Alphaproteobacteria bacterium
AGCCTCGGGCCGCAGACGACAGCAGACGAGGTGGCGGATTTCGTGGCAGCGTGGAAGCAGATGGCTCAGCGGCTGGCAAACGCAGCATGATGAAGAACAAGCCAATCTCCTCCCACCTGTGGGGCGAAGCCCTTGCGGCAGCGGGAGGCGAGCCATGAGCAACCCGCTGTACCTCGATTACGGTGCCACCACGCCGCTCGACCCACGCGTCGCGGCGGCGATGGAACCCTGGGGCGTCACCGGCTTCGGCAATCCGCACAGCGCGCATCTGTGGGGCTATCAGGCCCGGGCCGCGGTCGAACTGGCGCGCGACAGCGTTGCAGCGGCAATCGGCGCGCCGCCCGAAACCATCGCCTTCACCTCGGGCGCCACCGAAAGCGTCAACTGGGCGCTGAAGGGCCTGATGACCCACCCCGGCAACACGCGGCGGCGCATCCTCACGACCGCGACCGAACATAATTGCGTGCTCGAAACCGCGCGCTATCTCGAAAGCTTGGGCGCGCAACTTACCGTGCTGCCGGTGCGCGGCGACGGCCTGCTCGATGTCGATGATCTTGCCCGCGCCATGGGCGATGATGTCGCGCTGGTCTCGATCATGCTGGTCAACAACGAAATCGGCGTTATCCAGCCGATCGCCGACATCGCCGCCATCGCCCGCCGCCATGGCGCGGTGATGCACTGCGATGCGGCACAAGGATTCGGCAAGATCGCCATCGATGTCGACGCCATGGGCATCGACCTGCTCAGCCTCACCGCCCACAAGATCTATGGCCCCAAGGGTGTTGGCGCGCTGTATCGCCGGCCCTACACGATGCTGACGCCGCTGCTCCACGGTGGCGGGCAGGAGGATGGTCGCTCGGGTACGCTGCCGACCGCGCTCATCGCCGGGCTCGGCACCGCGGCGCGCCTCGCTGTCGCGCAGATGGCCGCCGATGCCGCCCATGCCCGGATGCTCGCCGACACGCTGCTGGGTGCGCTCAGCGTGCCGCATGTCGTCCATGGTAGCCTCGACCGGCGCTGGCCGGGCAATCTCAATCTCGGCTTTCCCGGCGTCACCGTGCCGCTGCTGCCGCACCTGCCGGGGCTGGCGCTGTCGTCCGGGTCGGCATGCAGCGCGGTGACGGGGCGGCCCAGCCATGTGCTGACCGCGCTCGGCTTGTCCGATACCCAAGCGCGCGCGGCATTGCGGCTGGGTTTTGGCCGCTTCACGACTGCTACAGAAATGGTTAAGGCTGCGGATGATATCAACACCGTCGTGGCGCGACTGGGCGCCGGAAACCAGGCAAGTTAACGCATGATCCGCATTCGTTTCCTTTCCGCCGATGGAACCCGCGAACTGATTGTCGATGCGCCGCCGGGCACCCGCCTGCTCGAACTTGCCCAGGCCCAGGGCCAGCCGCTCGAAGGCACCTGCGAAGGTGCCATGGCCTGTTCGACCTGCCACGTACTGATCAGCGGCGAAGGCGCCGCCCGCTTGCCACCGCCATCGGACGAGGAAGAGGACATGCTCGATTTCGCCGTCGGGGCTGCGCGCGCCTCCCGGCTTGCCTGCCAGATCAGGTTGACCGACGATCTCATCGAACTCGATGTCCGCATGCCACCCGGCGCTGTCGACATGTCGCGTCGTTGATTCCCCGAACAGGACACCGATCATGATCGGCCTGCGCCCTGCCCTGCTCACCGCTGTGGTGCTCGCCTGGCTGGCCATGCCGGTAGTGGCATTGGCCGCCGGTGCAACGATATCGTCCCCCTTTGACACTCCGGTGACGAACCTGAAGCCCGGCGAATGGATCTGGGACGACCGGATCGCCCCGGCCGGGCCGATGCTGGTGGTGGTCAATCTCAAAACGCAGCGCGCCTATGCCTATCGCAACGGCGCGCGGATCGGGGCGACGACCATTTCGTCGGGCAAGCCGGGCAAGACGACGCCGACCGGCATTTTCACCATCCTGCAGAAGAACAAGGACCATAAGTCCAACCTCTATAACAGCGCGCCGATGCCCTATATGCAGCGGCTGACGTGGGATGGCATCGCCATGCACGCCGGCAATTTGCCCGGCTATCCGGCCAGCCATGGCTGCGTCCGCCTGCCGCTGGAGTTTTCAAAAAAACTGTTCGAAATTAGCAATATGGGCATGACCGTAGTGGTCACCGACGGCAAATCGGGCGTGCCCGAGCCCGAAACTATCGTCGAAAACGCCATGCTGGCGCCGGTGACCCCAAAGGGCGTCAGCACCAATCTGACCGACGACCGGCTGAGTTCGGACGAAGTGTCGCGCTGGCAGCCGGAAAAATCCCCCGCCGGCCCGGTGACGATCATGCTCAGCACCGGGTCAAAGCGCATCATTGTCTACCGCAACGGCATCGAGATCGGCCGCAGCCGCATCGGTGTCGCCGACGGCTTCGATATAGGCACCCGCGCGGCGCAATTTGCCGGGCGCGATGCCCAGGGCAATGCCCGCTGGGTCTACCTCGGCTTGCCCGGCTATGAGGCGCGCAAGGGCCAGAATGTCGAAAAGAACGCCATCGACAGCGTGACGATCCCGCCGCAATTCTATGGCCAGTTGAAGGGCGTCGTTGGAGAAGGCACCACCCTGCTCGCCACCGATGGCGGCCTGGTCAGCGGCTCGTCGGGCAAGGGGCTGACGGTGCTGAGCAGCGATTGAGGCGGCGCTTCCTTTTCGTCCCGGGTTGGCAAGTCACGCGTTACTGCCGCCAGACGCAACCAGACGAACAACAGAGCATAGCCGGCCGCCGCGAAGGCGGACATCCATAGAGAACATCAAGGACATCTGAACCATCCTTGCGCGTCGAACAGGAACATGCGCGACACGCCATCAGCTGGATACCGACCCGACCGGCGACTGCCCCATTGCGTTTCTGACCCCCTTGCCCTTTGCGGGTGCTTCCCCCATATGCGCCGCGGGAGTCGGGCGGGCAGTGCTTTCGCCAACCCGGTCAGATCCGGAAGGAAGCAGCCGCAACGAACTCGCACTGGGTCGTTCCCGGCTCCCACCGCGCCGCCCGGCGGTAAGCAGCGCGAAGCACAGCGCACCGACCCGTGCAAGCGCAGCCAGCGGAGCGGTCGCCCCTTCGGCGACCGAATCTGTCGGACGTCAGCACGGGCTTTGCCCATGCCCCTTGCTTCCTTCTCTTTCCCCTTATCAAACCCCTCTCCCGGGCCGGCTCTTCGACGTGTCTCGACCTCTCCCCGGCGGGGCGAGGTGACGCATTTGCCTCATGACGCCGCCCGCGTAACCGGCTATCACCTCCCCATGTCCGATGCCGACGATATCGCCTTCCCGGGCCTCGACCTTCCCGCCGATCCCGACCCGGCGCCGGCGTATCGCGTGCTCGCCCGCAAATATCGCCCGGCCAGCTTCGATGCGCTGCTTGGCCAGGAAGCCATGGTGCGCACGCTCGGCAACGCCATCGCGCGCGACCGGCTGGCGCAAGCCTGGCTGCTGACCGGGGTGCGCGGCGTCGGCAAGACGTCAACGGCGCGGATCATCGCCAAGGCGCTCAACTGCATCGGCCCCGACGGCAGCGGTGGCCCGACGATCAACCCGTGCGGCATATGCGAGCCCTGTGTCGCCATCGCCGCCGGCCGGCACATGGACGTCATCGAGATGGACGCTGCGTCGAACACCGGGGTCGACGATGTCCGCGAGATCATCGAGGCGGTGCGCTATGCCAGCGTATCGGCACGCTACAAGATCTACATCGTCGATGAAGTCCATATGCTGTCGAAAAACGCCTTCAACGCACTGTTGAAGACGCTGGAAGAACCACCGCCGCATGTGAAGTTCATCTTTGCGACGACTGAGGTCAACAAGGTGCCGGTAACGGTGCTGTCGCGCTGCCAGCGTTTCGATCTGCGCCGCGTGCCTGCCGACACCCTGGTGGCACATTTCGCCCGCATCGCCGAGGCGGAAGGAGCGAGCGCCGAGCCCGAGGCACTGGCGCTGATCGCGCGTGCCGCCGAAGGCTCGGTGCGCGACGGCCTGTCGGTGCTCGACCAGGCAATTGCCCATTCGGGCGGCGCGGTGACGGCGCAGGCGATCCGCGAGATGCTCGGGCTGGCCGATCGCGGCGCGGTGCGGCGGCTGTTCGGCCATGTGCTGGCCGGCGAAGCCGCCCCGGCGCTGGCGGCGCTCGCCGAACAATATGATCTGGGGCTCGACCCCGAAATGCTGATGCGCGAGCTGCTCGAGCTTGTCCACGCCATCACCCGCACGCGCATCGCCCCTGTCGATGATCCGGCGCTCAGCGTCGAGGAAAAGGCGGTGCTCGGCGATTGGGCGCAGCGCCTGTCGTTCCCGGCGCTGCACCGGCTTTGGCAATTGCTCTTGAAGGGCCTCGCCGAGGTACAGGCGGCACCGGTGCCATTGCAGGCCGCCGAAATGGCGCTGCTGCGGTTGATCCACGCCAGCGACCTGCCTGACCCGGCCGAACTGGTGAAGCGCCTGCAGGAAGGCCGCGACGCCGCCGCCGCGCCGCGCCTGCCCGGCGGCGGCAGCGACGGCCCGCGCGCTGAATTGCCGACACCGGCGGCATCCTTTGCCCCACCGGCACCGGCGACAGCGTTAGCGACACCAGCACCGCAAGCATCATTTTCCCCGCCGCCGCGCATCGAGCCACAATCCGCTCCCCTGCCCGACGATTTCGAAGCCCTTGTTGCCTTGTTCCGCGACCGGATGGAGCCAAGGCTGGCGCATCTCCTGTCCGATGAGCTGCGGCTGGTCGCCTATGCCGCGCCGGCGCTGACGCTGGCGCATGACAGCCGGCAATCGCGCGAACAGCTTGCCATGATCGGCAAGCGCTTGACCGAATGGACCGGCACGGCGTGGCAGGTGACGCTGACGAGCGAAGGCGGTGGCCCGACCCTGCACGAGATCGAGCGCGCCGCCGAAGCGGCCCGCCGCGACGCCGCACGCAGCGACCCGCTGGTACAGGCGTTGTTCGATCACTTCCCCGACGCCGAAATGACCGACGTCGCAGCCCCCGAAAGGATCCGCCATGCCCAGTCTCGATGAATTGATGAAGGCCGCCCAAAACGTTCAGGAGCAGATGCAGGCGGCCCAGGCCAAGCTCGACCATATCGAAGTCGAAGGCGCAGCGGGCGGCGGGCTTATCAAAGTCCGCGCGACCGCGCGCGGACGGATCATCGGCATCGATATCGATGCGTCAATGCTAACCTATGAATCAAAAGAAATGCTCGAAGACCTTGTAGTTGCAGCCTTCAATGATGCCAAGAACAAGGCCGATCAGGCCGGCAGTGCCGAAATGAACAAGCTCACCGCCGGGATGCCGCTGCCGCCCGGGTTCAAGCTGCCAGGGCTGTGACCGGCGGCGCTTCGGGCGCAGTCGCCCGTTGCGGCTGGGCGGCGACGACGGTGGCCAGCGGACAGGGCGTCGCCGTCGTTTTCACCCACCCTTTTCGCGATAGGCCGGCAGCGCCAACCCGCGGCCGATCGCCAGCCCGCGCAGGATGAAGCCGGCGGCGACGCCCAAGCCGCTCGCCAGCCAGCTATCGACACCAAATTCGGCAAGCCCGACATAGGTCGTCGCCCCCAGCGCTGCCGCCGAGACATAGATTTCGCGGCGCAGCAGGATCGACGGCACTCCGGCGAGTACATCACGGATGATCCCGCCAAAGCTCGCCGTCAGCACACCCATGACGATGCAGACCAGCGGCGGCAGGCCCTGGCTGCCGGCCTTGGCGGCACCGATGACAGCATAGGCCGCCATGCCGATGGCATCGAACCACAACAGCGACGGCAACGGCCAGCGATCGGCGCGCAACACCCAGACGGCGAGTGCCGCGGCAAGGCAGACAGCGATGTAATCCGACCGCCCGACCCAGAAAACCGGCGCACCGATGAGCAGATCGCGCAGCGTGCCGCCACCGATGCCGGTGATCGCGGCGAAAAACGCAAAGGTAACGATCGTCTGCCGCGCCCGTGCCGCTGCCAGCGCCCCCGAAATGGCAAAGACCGCGACGCCCGCCATGTCGAGCCCGGCGAGCAGCGGCCGGATCGCATCGAGCGGTGGCTCGATCATGCCCGGCGGCGCGGCCGCAAGCGCCGCCAGATCAGCACAAAGCCACTCAGAACCGACAGCAGCGCCAGCGCTGCCGAAGCGATGAGCAGCGGGTGGTGCGTGTCCTCACGCCCCTGCGGATCAAGAATGTGCAGCCCCCAGGCGAAATCGAACCAGCGCCACAGGCCGGTGCGCACCGCCAGGACCTCGCCCGCCGTGCCAATATAGACATGGGTGCCATCGGCATCACCAACCAGCCAGACGCCGCCAGGGCGGCGTAATTCGAGC
>CAJAHV010000087.1 GCA_903939555.1 uncultured Alphaproteobacteria bacterium
CTGGATCTATTGCGAACTCGCCGACCTCGACGCATCCGAATATGACGAGAGCAGATCCGGTCTGTGGACGCGTGGCCTGCTGGTTCGCCGCAACATGCTTATTCCGACGAAGCCGCCCCCCGATTCCGGGATGATTGCGCCCCCTGATTCCGGGATGTTGTCGCCCCCTGTTTCGGGGCCTGCGCTGGCTGTTTTCGGTTGTCGTTGTGGACGTGGTTTTCGTCAAGCCAGCGGTGACGATTTCGTTCGCCGCATGCTGTCGCCATCGAGGTCGATGCGATGGGCATTGTGGACCAGGCGATCGAGGATCGCGTCGGCATAGGTCGGGTCGCCAATCACCTCGTGCCAGACCGATATCGGCAGCTGGCTGGTGATGATCGTCGAACGCCGGCCGTAGCGCTCCTCGAGGATTTCGAGCAGGTCGTGGCGGGCGTTGGCATCGAGCGGCTCCAGCCCCCAGTCATCGAGGATCAGCAACTGGACGCTGCCAAGCTTGGCCAGGATCTGGGCATGACGGCCATCGCCGCGCGCCAGCGCCAGGCTCGAAAACAGCTTGGGCACACGCTGGTAAAGCACCGAGCGATCGTCACGGCAGGCCTTGTGGCCCAGCGCGCAGGCGAGCCAGCTTTTGCCGACACCCGTCGGGCCGCAGATCACCAGATTGTCGTGGGCAGCGATCCAGTCGCCGGCCACGAGCTTCATGAACAGCGCCCGATCGAGCCCGCGGCTGCTGCGGTAATCGACGTCCTCCGGCGCTGCATGGTGGCGCAGCTTTGCGAACCGCAGCCGGGTGGCCAGCTTGCGATCGTGGCGGAAGCTCCATTCTCGGTCGAGCAGCAGCGCCAGCCACTCAGGGTGCGTTAGGCGCTCGGCCTCGGCGTTGGCGGCAAGCTCGGCGAACGCCTTCGCCATGCCGGCGAACCCCATGGCGTCGAGCCGGTCAAGGGTTGGATGCTGCAACATGATGTTCTCCTTCAGTGGTAATAACGTGAGCCCCGGATGTTGGGATGATCGATCGACCAGTCGCTCGTTCGATCGGTCGCCGGGCCGGTGGCAGCGAAGCGATCAAGCCCCTTGTCGAGGATCGATTTGACCGAGCCATAGGTGCGGGCGCCAATATCGAGCGCCCGGCTGCACGCCGCCTCGACGCGGGGCTGGCCGAAGCTCTTCGCCAGACGAACGATGCCAAGGCAGGCACGGAAGCCCTGTTCGGGGTGCGGGCGATCGGCGAGGATCTTTTCGCACAGCAACGCCGCGCAGGGCCCGATCGCTTCCGCTTCCCGCGTGATCCGCTCGATCGTCCAGTCGGCAAACCGCCGGTGCGACGACGGCATATGCTCAGGGACGGTGGTGTGCCGGCCATTGCCCGACCCGCGCATATGGGCGGCAATGCGTTCGCCCTTGTGGTACAGCTCGATCGTACGCGCCGTGACCCGGGCCTCGACCTGCTCGCGCGCGAAGCGATACGGCACCGAGTAGAAGTGGCGCTCGATCTCGACGTGATAATCGAGCCCGGCGCGCCGTATTCGCCATTCGGCGAAGACATAGGGCTCGAGCGGCAACGCCTTCAAAGCCGGCTTGTCGACCGTCTCGAACATCTGGCGTCGAGTTTGACCGAACGCCCGCATGACACGGCGGTCATTGAGATCGGCCATCAGTTCAGCAATCGCCGCGTTGAGTTCGGCGAGGCTGTAAAACACCCGGTGGCGCAGCCGCCCGAACAACCAGCGCTCGACGATCAGCACGCAAGCTTCGACTTTGCCTTTGTCGCGCGGCCGCCGCGGCCGGGTCGGCAGCACCGCGCTGTCGTAATAGGCCGCCATCTCGGCATAGCTGCGGTTGACCTGCGGATCGTAAAGGCAGGCCTTGATCACCGCCACCTTGGCATTGTCGGGAACGAACAGCGCCGGCGCGCCGCCGAACGCCGCCAGCGCCTGCACATGACAGTCAATCCAGTCGGGCAGTGTCTCGGTCCAGGCCGCTTGTGCATAGGACAAGCTCGAGCCGCCGAGCACCGCCACGAAGATATGCGCGTCGCGGACCTCGCCGGTCAGCCGGTCGATCACCACCCCGAGCTTGTCGCCGGCATAGTCGACGAACAGCTTGTCGCCGCCAGCGTGGCTCTGCCGCATCGTCACCGGTAGCTTCGCCGCCCAGCCCCGGTACAGGTCGCAGAACCGGCTGTAGCGATAGCCGTCGGGGTGCTCCGCGATGTATTCGTCCCAGACGATCTGCAGCGTCACATGCTTACGCTTCAGTTCGCGATGCACCCCCGGCCAGTTGGGCTCCGGACAACGGCGATGTCCGGTCTTGATGCCGGCGGCCCGATAAAGCGCCGCTTCCAGCACCGCATCGCTGACATCCTCGCCAAGCGGCCACGACAGCTCCGCTGCCGCCACACGCCGCAGCGTCTCGCGCACCGTCGACGGTGCCGCACCCACGCGGTGGGAGATCGCCTTGTAACCAAGGCCGTCTCCGAACCGATACCGCAAAATCTCGCGGACACGCCGCATTCTCACCCTCTCCGCCGGCATTCGATCACTCCCTTCGACAAGCCAAAGGAGCGAACATAACCCAGCAGCAGGACCCCGATCCGACGCCGCCCAAAAGGGGCGACATCATCTCGGAATCAGGGGGCGACTAATGATCGGAACAGGGGGGCGGCATCATTTCGGAATGAGAGAGCGGCTTGCCTCGGAATCAGCACAACATCGGTGATGGCGATCTCGCCTTCTTCTCGACCTGGTGTCCAGCGGGAACAGACATCCAGACTCTCGTCCTTGTCGAGGGACATCGCTGGGCAATCGAGGACAGCTTCGAGACCACGAAGAACGAGCTTGGCCTCGATCACAATGAAACCCGCTCGTGGCACGGATGGCATCGCCACGTGTC
>CAJAHV010000088.1 GCA_903939555.1 uncultured Alphaproteobacteria bacterium
CGCGCGGCTGGATGTGGCATGATCCGCCCTGCCACCCCCGCCGATATTGCCGTCATCCGCCAGTTGATCGTCGAACTGGCCGTCTATGAACGCGAACCCGACGCCGTGAAGGCGAGCGAGGCCGATCTGCACGAGGCGTTGTTCGGCGACCGGCCGCTCGCCGAAGCGGTGCTGGCGGAAATTGCCGGCGAGGCCGTGGGAATGGCGCTGTTCTTCAGCAATTTTTCGACCTGGGCAGGCAAGGGCGGGATCTATCTCGAAGACCTGTTCGTGCGGCCACAGGCACGCGGGCAGGGAGTCGGCAAGGCGCTGCTGGTTCATTTGGCCGCGATCGCCGTGGCGCGCGATTACAGTCGCTTCGAATGGTCGGTGCTCGATTGGAATACGCCGGCAATTGGCTTCTACAAGGGCCTTGGCGCGGTGATGCAGGACGAATGGACCAAAATGCGCGTGGAAGGCGATGCGCTGGCGCGGTTGGCGCGGGGGTAGCGAAAAAACGGCGAAGGTACAGGCGAAGGTTTGGGGCCTGGGCACCGGTAGAGCAAAAGCATGTAAAGCAAAGGCATGGGCAAAGCCCATGCCGACGTCGGCCGGGTTCGAGACGCGAAGGGCGCCTCGCCCGGCCGGCCGCGCTTGCGCCTGTCGGCACGCAGCAGGCGCGCTCGCGGCGCTACGCGCGAGGTGCGCCGGGGTGTTCGCGCAGGGCCGGCACGGGAACGCCCTTGGCGGCCATGTCGTAGCGCTCGATTGATTCCACGATCAGCCGTTCGGCGACTTCGCGGCTCTGCCAGCCTTGGAACTTGACCCATTTGCCGGGCTCCAGATCCTTGTAGTGCGAAAAGAAATGTTCGATCTGGTTGAGAAGAATATCCGGCAAATCAGTGTATTCATTCACATCATTGTAATAAGGATGGACCTTGTTGACGCTGACGCACAACAGCTTGGCATCGCCGCCGGCATCATCTTCCATCATCATCACGCCGACGGGGCGCACCCGGCTGATGCAACCCGGTACGAACGGCGTGCGCGCCACGACGAGCGCGTCGATGGGGTCGCCATCATCGGCGAGCGTGTGCGGGATGAAGCCATAGTTGGTGGGGTAGCGCATGGCGGTGTGCAGGATGCGATCGACGAACAGCGCGCCCGACGCCTTGTCGAGTTCATACTTCACCGGCTCGCCGCCGAGCGGACATTCGATGACGACGTTGACGTCGTGCGGCGGGTTCACGCCGATGGGGATTTGATCGATCCGCATTTCATTCTCCTGTTGTGCGGCGCGGGGTAAGCGAGCGCCCGTGATTCGTCTATGGGGTGGATGGCCCCGGTGGTGTATCGCCGCCGGGCTTTGGGGGAGTTTGGCGAATGGCCTGGATAGCCTTGATTATCGGTGGGTTGTGCGAAATCGGTTTCACCACCTCATTGCGGTTTGTCGACGGGTTTCGCAACCTGCCGTGGGTCTTGGCCTTTCTCGTCGCGGTGACGCTGAGCATGGGGTTGCTCGAATATGCCGGGCGCAGCATCCCGCTTGGCACCGCCTATGCGGTATGGGCGGGCATCGGCGCTGCCGGTACGGCAATCGTCGGCATCATGCTGTTCGGTGAAAGCGCCAGCCTGCCACGGCTGTTGCTGCTCATCGGGCTGATTGGCTGCATCATCGGGTTGAAGCTGATCAAGGCCTAGGGCCGGGGCATCAGCAGCCGGTCGAGCGCGCCGTCCGGCCCGGTCTTTTCAAAACGCGGATAGCGCAGCCCGCCAGACCAGGCGAGATTAACGTTGCGCAGCCGGTCGCTGGTCTTGACGAGCAAGCGGATCGGCGCAGTGCCGCCCTTGGCGGCGGTGATCTCGGCCTTGAGCAGATCATCGCTGAACGGCTTGTCATTCACCGCGACGATGGTGTCGCCGACGGTCATCCCGGCGGCAAAGGCGGCGCTATCCCACACCACTTGTTCGACGGCACCGGCAGCACCGATGACAAGGCCGCCCGAATAGCTGAGATTGCTCGCCTTGCCAGAGCGCATCTGGTCGGCAAAGGCCGGGGTGGGCGTGTCGGTATAGGCGAGCGTGTAGCCCGATGCCGTGAAGCCGCGCAGCGGTGCGCCCTTGGCCTTTTCGGTCAGTCGCTGCTTGAGGAAACCTGCCCAATCATGGGCGACGACGCCATTCAGGGTGCGCACCAGCGTATCGAAATCATAGGGAAGTTCGCCCCAGTCACCATCATTGACCCCGAAGAACGCCCGCGCGAAATCATCAAGCCCCTTGGCGCCGCCGGTCTTGCTGCGGATGATGCTGTCGGCTTCCAGCCAGACGAGCAGGCCTTCGTTGTAATAATCCTCGCTGCGCTGCTGGCTGACCCAGGCCTTGGGCGCCCGCGACGAGATCACCGGATCGTTGGTCGTGTCAGCCAGCGGGCGCCAGGTGCGCGCCGGGCGGTTGTCGAGGCTGGCGGCGATGCCGGCGAGGCTGTCGAGCGTCTCCTGCTTGGTGAACATCCCCGAGCGCGCGCCGAGCACATAGCCCCAGAATTGCGTCTGGCCTTCATAGACCCAGAGCAGCGAGTTGCGCAGCGGGGTGGAGAAATCGGGCACGATGCTGTCGGCGCCACGGCGGAACTTGCCGTTCCAGCTATGGGTGAATTCGTGCGGCAACAGGTTGCGGCGGCCGGGGCCCTTGTCCCATTCGGTGAAATAGCCCGAGTTTACGCCATTTTCGCTGCTGCGGTGGTGTTCGAGGCCGATGCTGCCGAGCTGGTCGCTTAATGACAGCAGGAAATTATAATGGTCGAAATGCCGGGCGCCGAACAGCTTGACCGACTGGTCGACAAGTTTCTTGTGGGCGTCGATCTGCGCCGGGGTCGCCTGCAGATAGCGCGCTGCATCGGCGGCAACATCGAGCGTCACGCCATGCCCCAGATCCCATTGCCGGAACCAGCGGCCGGCGAGGAAGGGGCTGTCGACCAGTGTTTCATAATCGACGGTTTCATAGGTGATGCTGTCGCCGGCCTTGCCCACGGCCCGCAGCGCGCCGCCGGCCTGCCAGCCCGACGGCCAGGTGATGGTGGTGGCCACCGGAATGCGCCGGGTGAACCAGCCGGCCGGGTAGAGCGAGACCTGATTGGGTTGCAGGCTGAGCATGTCGGCGGTGGCGACGATGCGGCCCTGGTTGCCGGCCGTCGGTGACAGGAACTGGAAGCGCACATCGAGCGCACGCACCCCGGCGGGAACGGTGACGTGGAAAGCGAAAACGTCGATCTCGTCACGCTGCCAGTCTAATTCCTTGCCATTGGCGGTGATGACCAGCCCGGCGAGCTTGGAAATTTCGCCACGCGGGGCATGGGCTCCAGGCAGCCATTTCGGGAACAGCAGCGTCATCGGGAGCGGATTCATTGCCCCCCCGGATGGCACCGGGATGCGCTGGTCGATCTGCCAGATGCCACGTGTGACATCGCTGGCATCGATTTTCAGCGTCATCGTGCCGGGAAAGGCGATATCGCGCGCCGCCGGGATGGTGCTGGTGAACGGCAGCGGCTGCGGCGCGGTGCGCGGCACGGCGGCGGCGGTCGAGGATGCGACGGTGGAGGCGAGTAGCAGCGCGGCAAGGCCAAAATGCGGATATGACATGATGATGAAATCCCCTCTCTGAACTACGATTATCGGTGTGCCGGGCGCCTGTCCACGGCTGCTGCCGTCGCGGCTGGCAGCGCGACGTCAAAAGGTGACAAATTGCCGGCTTTCGCCTATCGCGTCGCCACCATGACACGCTCAATCCAGAAACCCCGCGGCACTCAGGACATGATCGGCGAGCAGGCGGCGCGCTTCGACCATGTTGTTGAAACCTTCAACCGGGTGCGCAAGCTTTATGGCTTTGGCCGGGTCGAGGTGCCGGTGTTCGAGGCGACGGCGGTGTTCTCGCGCTCGCTGGGCGAAACCACCGATGTCGTGTCGAAAGAAATGTATTGTTTCGAGGATCGCGGCGGCGACCCGTTGACGCTGCGCCCGGAATTCACCGCCGGCATCGCCCGCGCCTATATCGAGAATGGCTGGCAGCAGCACGCCCCTGTCAAGGTTGCCGCCTGGGGGCCGCTGTTCCGCTATGAACGCCCGCAGAAAGGCCGGTTTCGCCAGTTCCACCAGCTCGATGCCGAAGTGCTCGGCGCGGGCGAGCCGGCCGCCGATGTCGAGGTCATCGCGCTGGCGCAGCAGTTGCTTGCCGAGCTGGGGGTCGCCGACCGGGTGGTGCTGCAATTGAATACGCTGGGCGATGCTGAAACGCGCAGCGCCTGGCGGGCGGCACTGGTGGCGCATTTTTCGAAGCATCTAGATGTGCTCAGCGCCGAAAGCCGCGAACGGCTCGAAAAGAACCCGCTGCGCATTCTCGATTCCAAGGCGGAGAGCGACAAGGCGCTGGTCGCGGACGCACCGCGCATCGACGCCTATATGACTGCCGAGGCCGGGGCGTTTTTCGAAAGCGTCCAACGCGGACTGGAGGCCTCGAGCGTGGCCTTCGTGCGCGCCGAAAGTCTGGTGCGCGGTTTTGACTATTATCGCCATACTGCCTTCGAATTCGTCACCGATGCCTTGGGCGCGCAGGGCACCGTCATCGGCGGCGGGCGCTATGATGGCTTGATCGGCAGCATGGGCGGGCCGGAAACGCCGGCGGTCGGCTGGGCCGGCGGCATCGAACGACTGGCGATGCTGGTGGCGGAGCCTGTGTTGCCGCAGGTTTCGGTCGCGGTGATTGCCATGGGCGGCGCGGCTGAGCCGGTGGCACTGCGGCTGCTCGCCGGCTTGCGGCGGGTCGGCATCGCTGCCGAACAAGGCTGGCGCGGCAATTTGAAGAAGAAGATGGAGCGCGCCGGCAAGTCGGGGGCGCGACTGGCGGTGATCATCGGCGAGGATGAGGTGGCCGGCGGCACGGTGACGGTGCGCGACCTCGGATCGGGCGAGCAGGTGCCGTTGATGTTCGATGCAGCCGTAACGGCGATTGCGGCGTCGCTCGCCGGTGGCGGGTTGCAGGGATGATCATCTCCCCCGAACGCATCGCGCAAATCGAGCGGCGCCATGCCGATCTTGCCGCGCAAATGGGCAATCCCGATCTCGCCGCCGATCGCTTTGTCCAATTGTCGAAGGATTATGCTGAGCTGACCCCGGTCGTGGAGGCCGCCGCCGCGGTGCGTGCGCTGCGCGACGAGGCGCGCGACCTGGCCAGCATCCCGGCCGATGATGAAATGTATGCGATGGCACAGGAGGAACTCGCCGCCATCACCGATCGCCTGCCGGGGGCCGAACGCGCCCTGGCGTTGAAACTGCTGCCGCAGGACAAGGCCGATGCCAAGCCGGCCATGCTCGAAATCCGCGCCGGTACGGGCGGCGACGAAGCCGCGTTGTTCGCCGGTGATCTGTTCCGCATGTACGAACGCTATGCCGCGACGCGCGGCTGGCGGATGGAAGTGATCTCGGTGTCGCTGGGCGAAATGGGCGGCTTCAAGGAAGTCATCGCCAGCGTGACGGGTGACAGCGTGTTCGCCCGGTTGAAGTTCGAAAGCGGCGTCCACCGCGTGCAGCGCGTGCCGGCGACCGAACAACAGGGGCGCATCCACACCAGCGCCGCTACCGTCGCGGTGCTGCCCGAAGCCGAGGAGGTCGACGTCCAGATCGAGGACAAGGATCTGCGCATCGACGTGTTCCGGTCCTCCGGCCCGGGTGGCCAGTCGGTCAACACCACCGACAGTGCGGTGCGCATCACCCATCTGCCCTCGGGTCTGGTCGTGCAGCAGCAGGACGAGAAGTCGCAGCACAAGAACAAGGCGAAAGCCATGAAGGTGCTGCGATCCCGCCTTTACGACCTCGAACGCAGCAAGGTTGATCAGGCACGATCGGCCGATCGCAAGGCGATGGTCGGGTCGGGCGACCGCTCCGAACGCATCCGCACCTATAATTTTCCGCAAGGCCGGGTCACCGATCATCGCATCAACCTGACCCTGCATCGCCTGCCCGAAATCATGGAAGGCGCGATGGAGGAACTCATATCGGCGCTGATCGCCGAGGATGAAGCCGCGCGGCTGGCCGAATTGGGGTGACCATAGTTGCACAGGCGCTGCGGGCGGCGGCGGCGCGGATCGACAGGTTTGATGCCGAAGTGCTGCTGGCAGTGGCGCTGGGGGTGGATCGCGGCGCGCTGCTGCTCGCGCCGGAGCGCCGCTTTTCGCCCGAATTGTTCGACAGCCATGTCGCGCGCCGGGAAGCCGGCGAGCCGGTCGCCTATATCACCGGCCATCGCGAATTCTGGTCGCTCGATCTTCTGGTCACCCCGGCGGTGCTGATCCCGCGCCCCGATAGCGAAACCTTGATCGAAGCGGCGCTCGCTACGGGCATATCGCCGGTCAGTATCCTCGATCTCGGTACCGGCAGCGGCGCGTTGCTGCTGGCGGCGCTAAGCGAATGGCCGGCCGCAACTGGGCTGGGCATCGATGCCTCGGCGGCGGCGCTGGCGGTTGCCGGCCGCAATGCCGAACGGCTGGGGCTGGCCGGGCGCGCGGCGTTCCGGCCGGGCAACTGGGGGCAGGGGCTGACCGGGCGGTTCGATCTCATCCTGTGCAACCCGCCCTATGTCGAAACCGGCGCGGAACTGGCAGCGGACGTTCGCGACCATGAACCTGCCAGCGCGCTGTTCGCTGGGCCGGAAGGGCTGGATGATTACCGCCGGCTGATGCCGCAGTTGCCGGCGTTGCTGGCACCCGGCGGTATCGCGGTTATCGAAATCGGCTGGACCCAGGCCGCCGCCGTGCTGACGCTGGCCGCAGCGGCGGGGCTGGTGGGCGTTGTACGGCGCGACCTGGCCGGCCGCGACCGCTGTGTTGTCCTGCGTCACGCTAACGCTTTGTTACAAGGGGCCTGACAGTTTTTGTAACTGGTCAGGCAGGGCCTCCGGCGGCTGGGGCCGCAGGCCCCAGACCCCATTTCGTGTTCGCCATCAGTATCAATGCGTGCCGCTGGCCATGAAACTTAACAAAAGGGGTCTGGGGCCGGCGGCCCCAGCCGCCGGAGGCCCTTATGTCGCCCGCATGAGTTCGTAACTACCGGACAGGGTGGGAGAGCAAAGCAGCACGGTTGCCCTTGGCCTGCTACGCCGGCGCTAAAGTATCGGATATGTCACGCTATGCGCTGAACGCATGGCTCCCTTGCATCATGCTGCACTGCACAATGTCATGAGACTGTCATATTAGCCCTGTCCGCGCCGGGAATTAGTCCGGCGCGCCATGAGGAGAATGACCATGAAGGTAGAGCTTCACGGCTATGAGCCTCGGCAGCGTCCGTTCGGCGATGCCGATGTTCGCACGTTGGTCCCGGTCCGCGCCGTCGTGCGCAAGACCCGGACGCAGTTGCAGCCCGTGTCCTTGGACGCCCGGCTGTTTCACGCGCTCTAGGCGATCTTTGTCAGCACCAGGCAGGGCCATTCGCCCCGCCGGTGCTGGCCGATCGGCACTAGCCCGTGCTGGCGATAGGCGCCGCGTACCCGCAAAGCCTGTGATTGCAGCAAGCCGGCGAGTACAAGTACGCCGCCGGGCGCGAGCGCGCGCGCCACATCGCGACTGATGTCGATCAGCGGGCCGGCCAGAATATTGGCGATGATCAGGTCATAGGGCGCGCGTTGCCAGAGCCGCAGATGCTGCATGCCGGCGGCTTCGACAAGCTCGATACGGCCGGCGCAGCGGCCGGCGCCGACATGATTGTCGCGCAGATTGGCGCGCGTTACCGCCACCGAAACCGGATCGATATCGCTGGCAATGGTTTTCGCCTTGCGCCAGCGCCGGGCCGCGCCGAGCGCCAGCACGCCGGTACCGGTACCCAGATCGGCGATGTTGCGAAAGCCGCGGCGTCTGCCGAGCCGGTCAAGCGCCAGCAGGCAGCCATGCGTCGTGGCGTGCTGGCCGGTGCCGAACGCCAGCCCGGCTTCGATGGCAAGCGCGATATCGCCGGGCCGCACGGCATCGCGATGCGCCGCCGTATGGACAAGGAAGCGACCGGCCCGCACTGGTTCGAGATTGCGCTGCGATAATGTCGTCCAATCGGCGTCGGGCAGGGGCGCAACCTGCATGTCCGTGGCCGATGGGAACAGCGCCATGATGCGTGCTACCAGCGCCGCGTCGGGTTCATCGGCAAAATAGGCGGTCATCACCCAGGCGTCGGGCTGGTCCGGATCGGGTTCTTCGACATTGAGCGTCGGCGGGTCGACAAGATCGGGGAAGACCTCGCCGATTTCCGGCATGGCTTCGGCGTCGCAGCGGTTGCAGGCCAGGGTCAGCGCCCAGCCATTGGCGGCATCGTCAGCGGACATAGCTGGCTCCGTTGATGTCGAGCGTGCTGCCGGTCAGCGAGGGCGGCGCGTCGCTCGCCAGCCAGCGGATGGCTTCGGCGACTTCTTCGACATCGGCGACCTTGCCGAGCGGGATATCGGCGAGCAATTTTTCGCCGCCGCGGCTCGACAGATATTCCTCGGCCATGCCGGTCATGGTGAAACCCGGTGCCACGGCAAAAGCGAGAATATTTTGCAGCGCATAGCCGCGCGCGATGGTCTTGGTCATCGCGATCATGCCGGCCTTGGCAGCGGCATAATGCCAGTGCGCCGGACTGTCGCCACGATGGCCGGCGCGGCTGGCGACGTTGATGATGCGCCCGCCGCCGTTTGTCTGAAAATGCAGTACGGCGTGGCGACACAGGTCGGCGGCGGCTTGCAGGTTGATGGCGTGGCTGCGCGCCCAGGTCGCGGCAAAAGCATCGGCATCGTCGATGTCGGCGGCTTCGAACACGCCGGCATTATTGACCAGCACATCGATGCGGCCGCCGCCTGCTGCCAGCGCCTGTTGCCAAAGTGCATCGGCGGCGCGGGGCACGGCGAAATCGGCAGTGATGCAGCCACTGCCGCCGGCGGTCGATTGCCCGATGACATGGTGCCCGGCAGCGGCCAGTGCGCGGCGGGCGGCGGCGCCGATGCCGCGCGAGGCACCGGTGAGGAGGATATTGACCATGGCGCTGCTTTGGCGCGCCCGCTGCCGTGTTGCAACAGCCGGAACACAATGGCGCGCCGATTGTACAGTTTCACGCTGTGATGAAACTAAGTTGCCCTTATACCATGGCGCAGGTTCATTGACCGCTCAGGCGTTGCCTCCGGCGGTTCGGGCCACACAGGCGCCAGACCCCATTCAATCAGCATGGTGGTGGCCCTGTGCCTCGCACCACCGACGCCGCTGACATGTCGGCGCTTGTGCAACTTGTCCGAACTCCGGATCAGGCGCGTGTCGGCGTGGCGAGCAGTGTTTCGATGGCGGTGATGGCCTTGGCCCGGCGGGCAGCCCAGTCACCAGCGATCACGACCGGGGTGATCCGCCGGCTGTCCAACTCGTCGCGCACGACATTGTGGAAACGGGTGCGCTCATCACCGCCGAACATACGGGTGCCATCATCGATCCAGGGCGTATCGGGCCGGAACAACAGATAGAGATCGCCGGTCGTCGGCATCGCGCTCAGCAATGGATCGCGCCGGCCATGCAGCATGATCGACCAGGCCGATGTCATGACGACATCGGTATCTTCGATGATCAGATGCGGTTGGCCCGCGCTCAATTCCTGGCTTGCGGCGATATGGCCCGCCGCAATGGCGCGCAGTGCAGCGATGCTGAAATCCGTACCATTGCGCTCGGCCCAACTGCGGCCATATTCGGGCATCAGGACGCCGCCGAAATGCGCCGTAAGTAGTGGTGCCAGCGTCGATTTTCCGGTGCTTTCAACGCCGGTCAGCACAACCCGCCGCGTGACGCTCATGTCGCCGCCCGGCGCCATTGATCCCAGCCCCAGCAGGCGATGCCGAGAAAAATGCCATAGAGCATGGCCGTCGGTAACAGGCCTTGTGTCGCATACAGCCAGACGGACGTGATGTTGATGCCGATCCACAGCAGCCAGCTTTCGACATGGCGGCGGTCGGTCAGCAATTGCGCAACCATGCTCCAGGCGGCATTGCCGGCATCGACCCAGGGGGCGGCGGCATCGGTGAGCCGGCTCATTGCCAGGCCCAGTACCAGTGTGCCCAAGGTGCCGGCGGCAAAAGCGAGCCAGCGGCCGCGCACAGCAAGCGGACGCACCGGCACCGGCGCCGCGCCGGCAGTGGCGCGACGCCAATACCACCAGCCATAGATTTGCGATGCCAAAAAGAAAATTTGCAGGCCTGCGGCGCTATACAGCCGAGCCTGCAAAAAGACGATAAAGTAAAGCGACACCATCACCACCCCGAACGGGTAGTTCCACAGTGAACGGCGCGCAATCAGGATGATGTTGATCAGGCCGAACAGTGCAGCGCTGATCTCAAGGGCAGACACGAAAACAGTCAATTTTTCAACGAGCAACCGATATTGAAGCTGCCCCCGTGCGATCTTCGCACGGGGGCAGTTTCATCAGAAGCGGTAGCGGATGAGACCGCCATAAGTGCGCGGCTGGCTCGGATAGCCCTGCAGCGAGCCGGCCTGGGCAACGCCCGGGAACAGCGTCGTGATGAACTGTGAATCGGCGATGTTGCGACCCCAGATCGACACTTCCAGACCACGCGTCACGGCCAGCGTGATCGAGGCGTTGAGCGATTGTTCTTCACGCTTGAAGTTGAGGCCCTGCGCGATCAGCACCGGGCTGGACCCGAAGTAATCGACGTGGAAGATCGCCTTCATCGTGTCGTTCAGTTCGGCCGAATAGGTTGCCCCGATCGTATAGGCGAACTCGGGGATGCCGGCCGGCCGCTTCCCGGTCAAATCGGTCGGTACGGTGGCGAATGAACCCGTCACCAGCGCGGTACCGCCGGTGAACGAATCGAACTTCGGATTAAGGTAGGTGAAGTTAGTCGTGATGGTGAAGTTCTTGATCGGCGACATGGTGGCATCAAGCTCGATACCCGTGGTCGACTGCTTTTCGGCGTTGCCGAGCACAAAGCCGGTACCGGTGAAGATGTTGCCCTGGAAGCCCTTCAGCGACTGCTTGAACAGCGCCAGGTTGAAGCCGAAGCCATCAAACTGACCCTTCAGGCCGACTTCATAAACCGTGGCATTTTCCGGGTCGGCAAAACGGGTGCCGGTCGTCAGGTTTGTGACGGCGAGGCCCGCGGTGCGGATCGGCGAAGCTCCCGGTGCCGGGGACTGGGCAGGCGAACCCGGGATGAAGTTTGCCGGGGTCGGACGGCTGTCACGCGACAGGTTGAACGACGATGCCTTGAAGCCGGTTGCGTAGGTCGCATAAGTGCTCAGATTGCTGTTGAGCTTGTAGGCGGCACGCAGCGTGTAGGTGAATTTGCTGTCGTTGGTCCTGCCGTCTTCGACCGCATTCGGGAAGTTGAGGAACGGCGGTATGAACTGCAGCCCGCGCAGTCCGAGGAACGGATTGGCGGCGGGATTGGTCGCCAATGCTGCCGGCACGCCGGCACGTGTGCCGGCCAGCACGAGATCCAACCCCGAGAAAACATCCGTCGATCTGACGTTGGAAGCCACTTGCTTCTTGTCGTGCGTGTAGTTGCCGCCGGCGGTCAGCGTCAGGCCTTCGACCGGTTCAAAATCAACCTGGCCGAAGATCGAATAGGCTTCGTTCTTGTAGTTGTAGCTTTCGAACACACCCTGGCCTTGGGCGCCGAACGTGCCGGCCGGCGTGCCCGGCAGCAGGGCGCGCAGCGTCGGCTCGAGCGACGAATAGGCACCTCCGCTGAGCGCATTGGCGTAATTCTTGAAATCCTTGCCGAACAGCAGGTTCGAATCGATGCCGATCTTTTCGTTGAAGTAGAAACCGCCGATCAGGAAATTGAGCGGGCCATCGAACGACGATGCCACCCGCAATTCCTGCGTGAAGGTCTTGATGCTGGTCTGGTTTTCGTTGTTGCCAATGAGATCAGCGCTGGTGAAATCCGAGTCCTGATTGGTATCGGTCTCGACGCGGCGATAGGCGGTGATGCTGGTCAGCGCGAGCGTGTCTGAAAGGTTCCAATCGGCTTGGCCCGAGAAACCATAGTTTTCGATCTTGTTGCTCGATGGGATATTGCTTGCCGCCAGATAGGCAAAGGGCTGGTTGCTGATGACGCGGCCACCCACGGCGCGAACGGCATTGCCGGTCGGGCCATCGACGATATTGGCGGTAAGGCAGCAATTCTCGTCGATCTTGTCATAATCAGCGATCAGGCGAATCTTCAGATCTTCCGAGGGCTTGAACAGGATCGAGCCACGCACGCCGTAGCGGTCGCGCTCGTTGGTCTTCTGGTTCAACCCGACATCGAAGCCATAGCCGTCGCGCTTGTTGTAATTACCATCCAGGCTGACAGCGATCTTGTCGCCGATCGGGCCGGTGACACCGCCCTTGACGATGATGGCGTTGTAATTGCCATAGCTGACTTCGGCATTGCCGCCGAGTTCGAACTGCGGTTCGCGGGTAACGATCGAGATGATGCCGGCCGAAGCGTTCTTGCCGAACAGGGTCGACTGCGGGCCACGCAGTACTTCGATACGCTCGAGGTTGGGCAGATCGCCGATCTGAGCGGCCGAACGCGAACGATAGACGCCATCGATGAACACGCCGACCGAAGGCTCGATCCCGGCGTTGTTGGCACCGTTGCCGAAGCCGCGGATGATGAAGTTGGTGTTGGCCGAGCTCTGCAGCTGGTTGACACGCAGCGATGGCACCAGCGTCTGCAAATCCTTGAGATCGCGGATCTGTGACTGTTCGATCTGGGACTTGCCGGTGACCGAAACCGAAATCGGCGTGTCCTGCAACGTCGCGGTGCGCTTCGACGCCGTGACGATGATCAGGTCATCGGCTTCATTGGCGGCAGCGGTCGTCTGGGCAAAGGCGGTGCCGGAAACGGCAAGGCCGGTAAAGGCGATCGAAGCCAGCAGGCTGGCGCGGATCAAGGTGGAGTTGGTGCGCATGAAAATCCTTCCCAATATTGAAGATCTGAAGCGCTGCGGTGGTTCCGCAGTCGAAATGATGGAAGCGGGAGGCCCTGATTGCCGAAAATCCGTTTCGAAAAACCCTGTCGCGTCACGCGCCGGACGAAAGTGCCCGACGGCAGAATGCCATTTACCACGAACGATGGTTGGTACCAGCGCCAAGACCATGGACTTCTTACGCGGCACTGCCAGCAATCAGCATGGCTGACAACCGTATCGCCCGACGCTGTTCATATAATCTTGTCCAGTGCGACCCATAGGACACAATCGTTGCGCTTGACTTCGCAACACGAGGCCATTCTGTGTGAGCACGGCGCCGCAGGATCGGCCGGACAGGGAATAGCGGCGTGACGGCGCAGGCATGGGATTTCACCACGGCGCGGACCCGGGTTCGCCCGGCAGAGGCCGACGATGCCGAAGCGCTGCACGCCAGCCGCGGTCAGATGCCTTTTGATCCGCAGCAGCGCAGCCTGGCGCAGACGCAGCGCCTGATTGCCGCGATGGACCGGCGCCCGGTGCGCGATGCCGCCGGCTGGCAGCAGTTCGCCGTGCTCGACCGGGCGTCGGGGTGTTTTCTTGGTGATATCGGCGTCAATTTTGATACGCCGCGTAATCGCCAGGCCGAAATCGGTTTCGCCTTTGCGCCAGCGGCGCGCCGTCAGGGCCTTGCCGGCGAAGCTGTGGCGGCGATGGTAGAATTGCTGTTCGGGCGCGGCCGCCACCGCTTGATTGCCCAGACCGACAGGCGCAACCTGCCGGCGCAGCGCTTGCTTGAGAGGCTGCGTTTCCGGCTTGAAGCGGTAACGCTGCAAAGCTGGGAAGAGAACGGCCAATGGTTCGACGAGGTTGCCTATGCCCGGCTTGCCGATGAATGATCCGCCGCCCGAAAGGCTCGCTGCCGTGCTGGCGCGGGCGGCGGGCGATGTCGTCGCGGTGACACGGGTTGCCGCCTTGTCGGGCGGAGCGGCTTCGGCAACCTATGCTGTCGATGCTGTCCGCAACGGCACGCCCTGGTCGTTGATCCTGCAATGTGCCGCAGCGGGCGATGTTGCCGATGGCGCCTTGCCCAAGGCTGATCAGGCGGCGTTGCAACGCCTTGCCGGGCGGCATGGCATCCCGGTTGCCGAGGTGGTGGCGGTGCTGCACCCCGATGACGGCATGGGTCAGGGCTTCATCATGGCGCGGGTCGCGGGCGAGGCGCTGGCGCCGAAATGGTTGAAGGGCGATGGCTTTGCTGCGGCGCGCGCGGCGTTGACCGGGCAATGTGCGCAAGTGCTGGCGCGGCTGCATGCGATCCCGATTGCCGAGGTGGCCGGTCTGGCACTGCCGGCTGGCCGTACCGGCGAGGCGCGAATGCGGATGTTTGCGCATTACCGCTCGTTCGGGGTCAATTCGCCGGTATTCGATCTGGCCTTTGCCTGGTTGGCGGAACGCTGCGGCGATGCCGAGCCCGACGCCATCGTCCATGGCGATTTTCGCAGCGGCAATTTCATCATCGACGAATACGGTCTTGCCGCGGTGCTCGATTGGGAGCTGGCGCATCTGGGGGAGGGGGCCGAAGACCTGGGCTGGCTGTGCGCCAACGCCTGGCGCTTCGGCATCTGGCAAAAACCGGTTGGCGGCTTTGGCGAGCGCGACGCCTTGTATGATACCTATGCCGCCGCCGGGGGCGCCCGGGTCGACCGCGCGCGGGCACACATGTGGGAAGTCTGGGGTACGCTGCGCTGGGGGCTGGCGTGCCTGCAACTGGGGCATGATCATGTTTCGGGCCGGGTACGCTCGGTCGAACGCGCCGCGATCGGCCGGCGGGTCTCAGAGGTCGAGCTCGACCTGCTCCATCTCATCCGCTTTGGAGATATCTGATGAGCGAACAGATCGAAGCGGCAGCGCTGGTCGAGGCGGTGGCTGCCTTTCTCCAATCGATCGAGGGCGAGCTGTCGGGGCGCAATGCCTTTCATGCCAAGGTGGCGGGCAACGCGCTCGGCATCGTCGCGCGCGAACTGGCGCAGGCCCCACGGGTGGCAGAACAGGCGGCGCTGAGCGCCTATCTTGGCCATGATGCCGGGCTGGATGCGTTGCGGGCGGAACTGTGCGGGCGGCTGCGCGCCGGGCAGCTGACGCCGGAAACCCCGGGACTGCTGCTGGCCCTCAGCGAGGCTGTGATGGCCAAGGTGGCGGTCGACAACCCGCGCTATGCAACGCTGGCACGGGTGCGGGACGCGTGATGACGCGCCGTGCCCTGGTCGCGGGCGCCGCGGGTGTTGCCGCGGCGGCGCTGCCGGCGGTTCCGGCAAGCGCTGCAGCGCCGTTGCTGCCGGGTGCGCGGCTGAAGCCCGACCGCGCACTGAGCGTCGCCGTGCCGGGTGGGCGTGTCTATGTCCGCGTCAATGGCGATCTGGGCAATGGCAAGCCGCCGATCGTCATGCTTCACGGCGGCCCGGGCAGCTCGCACTGGTATTTCCTCAATGCCACAGCGCTTGCCGATGAGCGCGCGGTGATCCTCTATGACCAGCTCGACAGCGGCCGGTCGGAGTGGAAGGACGATCCGGCGAATTGGCGGGTGGGGCGATTTGTCGAGGAACTCGAGGCGGTGCGGGTGGCGCTGAACGTGCCGCTTTGGCATGTGCTCGGGGCAAGTTGGGGCGGCACGGTCGCGCTCGAATATGGCGCGCGCCAGCCGCGCGAACTCGCCGGACTAGTGCTGCAATCGCCGTTGGTGTCGACAGCGGTGTGGCTCGACGATGCGCGGGCCTTGAAGGACGCGATGCCGCCGGCGGTGCGCGACCTGCTCGACCGCTGTGATGTGGCGGGGGCGGCGCCCCAAGCTGATTGTGATGCGGCGACCGATGCCTTTTATGCGCGCCATGTCCGGCGCTACCCGCCACCTGCGGCGATCGCTGCCTATCGCGACGCGCTGCCGCGCAGTTTCAGCGCCGGGATCTACAACGCCATGTGGGGCAGGGCGGAGTTTACCGCGACGGGGTCGCTCAGGGATTATGACGGGCGGCCGCTGCTGCAACGGCTCGACGGCCGGCGCACCTTGTTTGTAGCGGGTGAATCCGATGAAGCGCGGCCGGCGACGGTGGCGGCGTTCGCGCGCGCCGTGCCGGGCGGCGCGACGTTCGAGATGGTGCGCGATGCGGCGCATTCGGTGATGAACGACAATCCAGCGGCGTATGTGACGCTGTTGCGGCACTGGCTGGCCGCACGCGATTAGAAGGCTCGACCAACGTCCTCCCCGCGTAGGTAAGGGCGTTGGCCAGGTTCTTCAGCCGGCCAGCAACTTCGCTGCCAGCGGCGCATAATAGGTCAACACCCCCGAACAGCCGGCGCGTTTGAAGCCGAGCAGGGTTTCGAGCACGGCGCGGTCACGGTCGAGCACGCCGGCGGCGACGGCAGCCTCCAGCATCGCATATTCGCCCGACACCTGATAGGCGAACACCGGCACGTCGAACCGGTCGCGCACGGCGCGGATGATGTCGAGATAGGGCATGCCGGGTTTGACCATGACGCTGTCGGCGCCTTCGGCGATATCGAGTTCGACTTCGCGGATGGCTTCGCGCGCATTGGCTGAATCCATCTGATAGGTCTTCTTGTCGCCCTTCAGATAACCGCCCGAGCCGACCGCATCGCGGAACGGGCCATAAAAGGCCGAGGCATATTTGGCCGAATAGGCCATGATCTGGACAAGGTCGAAGCCTTCGCCTTCCAGCCCGGCACGGATTGCGGCGATGCGGCCGTCCATCATGTCGCTGGGCGCGATCACGTCGCAACCGGCGCGCGCCTGGTTGAGCGACTGGCCGACTAGGATCTCGACAGTGGCATCGTTGAGGATGCGGCCATCATCATGGAGCAGGCCGTCATGGCCATGGCTGGTATAGGGATCGAGCGCGACATCGGTGAGCACGCCGAGTTCGGGCGCCGCATCCTTCAGCGCCCGGATCGCCTGGCAGACGAGATTGTCGGGGTTGAGCGCTTCCTCGCCGCCTTCGGTGCGCAAATGCGGCTGGGTGTTGGGGAACAGGGCGACACAAGGGATGCCGAGCGCCACCGCATCGCGCGCAGCCTGCGCCAGCCGATCCACCGACAGGCGGTTGACGCCGGGCAGGGTGCGCACCGGATCGACGACATCGCGCCCTTCGGTGACGAAGATCGGCCAGATCAAATCCGCCGGGGTCAGCGTGTTTTCGGCGTGCAGCCGACGGCTCCACGGGGCGGAACGGGTGCGGCGCAGCCGCGTGGCGGGAAAGGATGCGGTCATGACTTCGGGATAGCGGCTTGGCGCGGGTGTGTCAGCCGCGAACTTTCTTTCAGGCAACCGGCACGCCGCCCAGGCTTTCGGACAGTGCTGCCACGATGCGGCGTCGCGCTTCGGCGGTGATCATCTTGCGGTGCGGATGATCGCCGGGATCAAAGGGTTCGAGAAAACGCACCGTCACATCGAAGCTGCCGGGCCGGCTGAGCACCCGCCAGGCATTTTCGGGAGCGGTTTCCTCGCCGATCCAGGCGAGGCTTTTGCCGGTCTCGTCGAAATCGAGCAGCACCGGCTGGATGACCAGCGTGCGGGGCGGCGGGAACAGCACCGCGAACAGCGGCGCCTTGAACGGCAACAGGCTGCGGCCATCGGTGGTGGTGCCTTCGGGAAAGATCGCCACTGGCTGGTGTTCGGCGAGTGCAGCGCGCAGTTCATCGACCTGTGAGCCGACTGTCATCCGTTCGGTGCGCGAGACGAACACCGTGTGGTTAAGCTGCGCCAGCCAGCCGATGATCGGCCAGTCGCGGATCTTGTCCTGGCTGACGAAGGCCGTGCCGGTGGCGCCGCCCAAGATGCAGATGTCGATCCACGACAGATGATTGGCGACATAGAAAACATCGTGCAGCCGCGCCTCGCCGGCGATCGTCACGCGCGCGCCGCAAGCACGCGCGGCGATGCCGAGAAAGCGTTGCGGCCAGGGCGAAACACGACCAAACATGCGCCACAGGCCATGCAACGGCACGCACAGCGCCACGGCGGCGAACAGCCATGCGACACGGGAGACCAGACGCAGTGCGCCGACCGGGTGGCCAGCGAGGGTCCCGAGCCTTGAGCGGGTGCGGGCAAAAACCCGCGTGGCTGCGCTCTCGACGGTCAGCATGTGCCGCTTCTAGCGACCGGCCGCCCAGCCGGCAACATCGGCGGCGATGCGGTTGGCAGCACGGTCGAGCGCGGCGGCGACCGCGGCCGGGCGCTGGTCGGCCGCGGCTTCGCTGGCATCAAAGCGGCGCAGCAGCAATGCTTGGGGGGCGCGCGGATCGGTCAATTGGGCATCGTAGCGGACGCGAACGACCGGTTGCGCCGGGTCTCGCACGTCAAGCCCGAATTCGCGCAGGCTGCCAGTCAGGCGCCGCGCCGGGGCCAGGTTCGACTGGCGGACATCGATCACCGGGATGCCGCCGGCAGTCAGCGTATCGGCAAGCAGCCGCTGGAATTGCCGGTTGGGCTGTTCCGCCCAGGTCGCGCCGACCAGATAGACGACCTCGCTGGTGCCGGTGACGACCGGTATGCGCAGGGTCTGCAGCGTAGCCGGTACGCCGGGCAGTTCCACCCCGATCGTGTCCTGCTGCCGTAACGGGCCATCAAGGTTGCGCGGGGGGGCCGTGGCAGTGATGGTCAGCAGTGATTGCGGCACCGGCGCGTTGCCGCCGATCTGCACCAGCGGGCCACAGCCGGTGAGCAGCGCAAGTACCACAAGGCCGGGCGTGCGCAGGCGAGCGATCATTTCGCGGTCTCCGGCTTTTTGGGATCGTAATCGGGAAGCGGCCGTCCGCCGAGCAGGGCACCGGCCGGATCTTCATCAAGCTTGGCGGCAACCGCGCCGAGGCTGCCGGTGAGTTCGCGCAGGTCGCGTATCAGGCGATTGGTTTCGGGCAGGGTCTCGGTGCTGAGCGTTTCCAATCCCGGTCTGGCGGCGCGGGCAAGCTCGTCGACGCGCTGCAAGGTTGCTTCGGCGGTCTTGATGGCGGTGCGCAGATCGGCAAGCAACGGCTTGCCGTCGCTGGTCAGCAGCGCGTCGGTATCGCCGGCGAGCCTGTCGATCTTCTGCAGGGTTGCTGTTGCAGCGACAAGCATGTTGCGCGCTTCGGCGATGGTCTGGGCGATTTCCGGGGCGCGGTCGGCGAGGACGCCGGTGGCACGATCAACATTGTGCAGGATGCCGGCGATCGAGTTGCGGTTTTCCGTGTCGAGCACCTCGGCAAGCCGTTCGGTCAGTTTCGAGACATTGTTGAGCAGTTCGGGCGCGTTGGCGAGCAGCGCGCCAAAGCCGCCGACCCGCGAGGGGATGACCGGCACGCCATAGGGACCGATTTCGACGATTTTCGTCGCACCCTGCATGGCACCTGACAGCGCAATCTGGCTGACCCCGGTGAAGCCGACACCTTCCACGACGGCGGTGGTGCCCTTCAGCACCGGCACGTCTTCGGCGATGGAGATGCGCACCCGCACGAATTGCGGTGTTTCGGGGAGCAGTTTGATCTCCTCGATCTTGCCGACCGGCACGCCGTTGAAGGCTACCGGGCTGCCGACGGCCAGGCCGTTGATCGATTGCTTGAAGAAAATGTCGAAATGCTGGTTGTCCGACCCGGAATAGCGCGACAGCCAGATCACCCCGGCGAACATGGCGATGACCAGCGCGACGACGACGGCGCCGACGATGGCATAGTTGCTGCGTGTTTCCATCAGGCGGCTTCCACGGCTTTGGGGGCTCCCGGCCGGGCAGCGCGACCGCGCGGCCCGGCAAAATATTCCTGCACCCAGGGATGATCGAACAACAACAGTTCGGCAATCGTTCCCACCGCCAGCACTTTCTTGTCGCCGATCACCGCTACCCGGTCGCAGATCGCGTGCAGCGTGTCGAGATCATGGGTGATGAGGAACACCGTCAGCCCCAGCGTCTGCTTGAGCACCTTGATGAGTTCATCGAACGCAGCCGCCGAAATCGGGTCCAGTCCCGAGGTGGGTTCGTCGAGGAACAGCAGTTGCGGATCGAGCGACAGGGCGCGCGCCAGCCCGGCACGTTTTTTCATGCCGCCCGACAGTTCCGACGGATATTTCGGCCCGGCCTCGGCCGGCAGGCCGACCATGGCGATCTTGTAGCCGGCCAATTCCGCCATCAATGGTTCGGGCAAATGGAGAAACTCGCGCATCGGCACTTCGATGTTTTCGGCCACGGTCAGCGAGGAGAATAGCGCCCCTTCCTGAAACAGGACGCCCCAGCGCCGGCGCAATTCCTTGGCGGTGGCGGCATCGGCGTTGCGGGCGTCCTGCCCGAAGATGCCGATCTCGCCCTCGGCGGGGGTCAGCAGCCCGATGATCGCGCGCATCAGTACCGATTTGCCGCTGCCCGAACCACCAACGATGCCGATGATCTCCCCGCGCCGCACATCGAGATCGAGATGATCGTGAATGACCTGCTTGCCGAAACGGTTGACCAGCCCGCGCACGCGGATGACGATATCGTCGCCATCGGGAAGGGTGGGGGACAGCGCGTTCATCAATTATAGCCCAGCGCCGAGAAGAATACCGCGAAGAACGCATCCAGCACGATGACAACGAAGATCGATTCGACCACGGCGCGGGTGGTGCGGGTCCCCACTGATTCAGCGTTGCCGCTGACCTGCATGCCCTGGAAACAGCCCATCATGGCGATGATGATGCCGAACACCGGCGCCTTGATCAGGCCGATGATCATGTCGGACAGCGGCGTCACCTCCTGCAGGCGCTGGACAAAGGTGACCGGCGGAATGCCCAGCGACAGCCAGCAGAACAATCCGCCACCGATGACCGCCATAACCGCGCCGTAAAAGCCTAGCAGCAACAGCATCAGCGCCATGGCAAGGACGCGCGGCACCACCAGCACCTCGATCGGCGACATGCCGATGGTCGCCAGCGCATCGACTTCCTGGTTGAGCTTCATCGAGCCGATCTGGGCCGCAAAGGCCGATGCCGAGCGCCCTGCGACCATGATGGCAGTGAGCAATATGCCCAGTTCACGCATGACCGAGCGGCCGATCAGGTTGACGACGAAGACTTCGCCGCCAAAGGCGCGCAACTGCACCGCGCCTTGCTGTGCCACGACGATGCCGACAAGGAACAGCAGCAGGCCGACAATGCCGAGCGCGTTGACCCCGATGTTTTCGCATTGGTGGATAACAGCGTTCCAGCGTAGCGGCCGCCGGCCTGCCAGCGTCTGCAACAGCACCACCATGGTCTGGCCAAGGAAGCCGAGGAAACTGCCGATATTGTCGGACATCGCGACAACAGCGGCGCCGATGCGGCTGAGCCGGGCGGTGACGGGGTTGCCGGCGAGCGGCCGCAGGGCCACTTCGATGTCGTTAGAGGTGACTTCGGTGATCAGCCGTTGGGCATCTTCTGAGGCATTTTCAACCGTTGCAGGGACGCCGGCGGCGCTCCAGGTGGCCATAAGGCGGTGGATGATCCACGCGCCGGTGGTATCGATACTGTCGATGCCGGCAAGATCGATCACCAGTGCGCTGCCGGTTGGTGCGATGGCGCGCAACGGTTCGACGACATCGGCGATATGGGCGATGGTCATCGGGCCGCTGACAGCCAATCGCTGGACCGTGCCCGGCCCTGTGAGCTGTTCGAAGCTGGCTGCAACCATGGCACCTTGGTGGGGCAGGATGCGTCCGGGGGCAAGAGGCGACACTGTATTGCCGGTGCTGGCGCCGCGTTTCGGGCTGATGCGGGGAGGGTATGGGCGCGTTGCCGGGCGCTGCCGCCCCGCCTAGAGTGCGCGCTGGAGGCACCATGCGAGCAGGTTTCGGGATGATGGCAATGCGCACCGCTGGCCGTTGTGCCACGCTGATCGCCCCCGGGCGGGCGAATTGGGCGCAGCGGCGCGGCAATATCCGTCCCCCGTCCTGCCGGTCGAGTGCGTCGGCCGGGGTGGTGCCGCCCCGTGCGCACCTGCCGGTTGATGGCGTGATGGTTCGGGAGGTGCCGCTGCGCATGGCACGGCAATCATGACAATCAGTGTCTATGACATGGATCGCACCATCACCCGTGGCGGCAGTTGGGTGCCGTGGCTGGTCTTCTGGGTACGGCGCGAGGCGCCGTGGCGGCTGTTGTTGCTGCCGCTGCTCGGGCTGGCGATGCTGGGCTATGGCCTGAAGCTGCTCGATCGCGGCCAGTTGAAGGCGCTTGGCCACCGCTTGCTGATGGGCCGACGTGTGGCGCGGGCCCGGGTTGCGGCCGCCGCCGAAGCCTATGCCGAACAGGTTGTGAGCAGCGGTGTGTTCGCCGGTGCGCGCGCCGCCATTGCCGAGGACCGGGAGCGGCAGGCAATATTGGTGCTCGCGACGGCATCGAATGCCTATTATGTCGATGCGATTGCCCGGCGACTGGGGTTCGACGTGGTGCTGGCGACGCCGTCAACATGGCTTGACGATGACCTGTTGTGGCAATTGGGTGGCGACAATTGCTATGGAATGGCGAAGGACGCGCGTGTCGCGGCGTGGTTGGAGCAGGCCGGGGCCGGGGCTTTTGCCTTTACATCGGATCACGAATCAGACCTGCCGCTGTTCGAACGCGCGCTGGCCAGCGGCGGCACCGTGCGGGTTGCCAATCCGTCACCACGGCTGCGCTCGATTGCCGGGCAACGCGGCTGGCCGGTCATCGATTGGGGTGTGTCGCACCGATCCTTGTGGGAACGCGCCTGAAACGAAATCGAGCGGTGGTTGCGGGCGGTGGTCTGGGCACGACGGTCTGGGGACGGTGGTCTGGAGGCTATGGTCTGGGGCGGGGCCTTGCGACCCCGCCCGTCATTTATCCCCGTGCTGGTAACGTGCGTTTTACAGGCAGGTGCCTTGCTTTCAGGCGGTGGCAACCGCCTTGCGCTGCCGGCGCATGGCCGTGCCGGCGAGGCCGAAACCAGCGATCATCATCATCCAGCTGCCCGGCTCGGGAACCATGGCGTTCCGAATGAAGGATGTGTGGATATAGGTTGGCACATAGCCACTATATTCACCAAAGCTGCTTTGCAGGCCGGCGACGGCATCACCAAAATCGGCGCCGAAGCTGAGGCCATAGGATGTCACCGACGAGACCTTGCCCTTGAAGAATTGCGGGCCACCTGAATCGCCGCCCGCGACACCGACTTCGCGGGCACCGCGGCCAAGATCACAGAAGCGCCCCGGATTGCCACCAAAGCCCGCAACGCCCAGCAGGCAGGAGGCATCATTGGCAACAAGGCCGTTATCGAAATCGGAGATGATCGAATGTCCGATCGCGGCCGTACCGAAGAAGTTTTCGCCAGTTGCGGGGTCGACATCGGTAAAGAAGCCGCCGAAATCGGCATCACCCAAGGTGAAATCATAGCGATTATCGCCCTCACGCAAGCGGCCGGTACCGGCGTTGACACCGAGAGCGCCGCCGACCGTGCTGCGGCCGCCGACACCGGCCACGGTGAAATTCTTGCCTTCAAGGGCACCCGACTGGTTGATGTTATACCCTAGCGCAAAGGCCGGCGCTTCGATTGACAAGCGCAGCACGGCGATGTCGTTCTGATCGATGACTTCCCCGGTATAGCTGGGATGGACGAAGATCTGGCTGATCGGAACGGCGGTGCCGACACTGGTCAGCGTGGCATCACCATCGGGGCCACCATAAAAATAGGCGCTCACCGACAAAGGGCCAGCCGTGCCGGCGCCGCTGCTGACGCAATGGCCGGCGGTCAGGATCGACACGCGATCCGATAACAGGCTGCCGCTGCAGATAAAGCTGCTGCCCGGGCCATAGTTCATGATCAGGGCGACCACGCCGTTGCGGTCCGGACGCGACGGCAGATAGATCGAATTGCCTCCCGACGCGATCGTACCCGTCGAGGTGACGCCGATCAGGTTCTTTTCAGCGACCCAGTTGATCCCCTTTGACGATCCCGACGCGATGCTTGGCGTTGCCTGGGTCATCAGCCCGGTGTCGGCAGCACTGGCGATGTCCGGGATCAGAATTGCGACCGAAGCCATAAGGCTGAAATGCGTCTTCATCAGCTTGCCACCCCTTCGTACAGCTTTTTACGAAAGCCGAGAGGAACAATTAAATCTTTTATAATTTAATTAGCAAGCATTAATTAAAACAGGCGCATCATGCCCGCCGACGGCGCCGTTTTAACGAATAAGCCTGTGCCGCGCGGCGACACAGGCTTTAACCGGCGGCTGCCCAGATCAGGCGGCGAGCTTGCGCAGCACATAGGGCAGGATGCCGCCCGCGTAGAAATATTCGAGTTCCTGTTCGGTATCGATGCGGCACAGCGTTTCGAAGCTGCCGGTGCTGCCATCGGCGCGGGTGAAGTTCACCGTCAGCATCTGGCGTGGCTTCAGGCTGGCCACACCGGTGATGTCGAAAGTTTCGGTACCATCGAGCCCGGCGGTCTTGCGGTCAGAGCCTGCGGCGAACTGCAACGGCAGCACGCCCATGCCGACCAGGTTCGAGCGGTGGATGCGCTCGAAGCTTTCGGCGATGACGGCGCGCACGCCTAGCAGGGCGGTGCCCTTTGCCGCCCAGTCACGCGACGAGCCGGTGCCATATTCCTTGCCGGCGACGACGATCAGCGGGGTGTCGGCGGCCTTATACTGTTCCGCCGCGTCGAAAATGGCGAGCTGTTCGCCAGTCGGGATATGCTTCGTCACGCCGCCTTCGACGCCCGGCACCATTTCGTTGCGGATGCGGATGTTGGCGAAGGTGCCGCGCATCATCACTTCATGGTTGCCGCGACGGGCGCCATAGGAATTGAACTCGGCACGCGCCACCTGGCGTTCCGACAGATAGCGCCCGGCGGGGGACGCTTCCTTGATCGAACCGGCCGGCGAAATGTGATCGGTGGTGATCGAATCACCGAAGATGGCGAGTGGGCTGGCGCCGATGATGTCCTGCGTCGGCTGCGGGGTCATCGTCATGCCCTCGAAATAGGGCGGGTTCTGCACATAGGTCGATGACGCGTTCCACTTGTACGTCGCGCCGCCTTCGACCTTGATCGCCTGCCAGCGGTCATCGCCATCAAAGACATTGTCGTAGCGGGCGCGGAACATGTCGGCGGTGACCGACGACAGCACCATCGCGGCGACTTCCTGGTTGGTCGGCCAGATGTCCTTGAGATAGACCGGCTGGCCATTGCTGCCGATGCCCAGCGCTTCGGTGGTCAGGTCGATCCGCATCGAGCCGGCGATGGCATAGGCAACGACCAGCGGCGGCGACGCGAGATAATTGGCGCGGACATCGGGGGACACCCGGCCTTCGAAATTGCGGTTGCCCGACAATACCGAGGCAGCGACGATGTCATTGCCATTGATCGCCTGCGAAATCGGTTCTGCCAGCGGCCCGGAATTGCCGATGCAGGTGGTGCAGCCATAGCCGACAAGGTTGAAGCCCAGTGCGTCGAGATCGGTCTGCAGGCCGGATTTTTCGAAATAATCGGTGACGACCTTCGACCCCGGGGCCAGCGAGGTCTTTACCCATGGCTTGCGCGTCAGGCCCAGGGCGTTGGCCTTGCGTGCCACCAGGCCGGCAGCAACAAGGACATTGGGGTTCGACGTGTTGGTGCAGCTGGTGATGGCCGCGATGACGACATCGCCATGGCCGATATCAAAGGCTTCGCCAGCAACCGGAACGCGCTGCTGCATGCGGTCGGCCTGTTTGTAGCCGCCCGACAATTCGCCTTCGAAAGCGGGCGCCGCACCCGACAGCAGCACCTTGTCCTGCGGGCGGCGCGGGCCGGCGAGGCTGGGCAGCACGCTGCCGAGATCGAGTTCGAGCGTCTGGGTGAACACCGGATCGGGGGTATCGGCTTCGCGCCACAGGCCCTGCGCCTGGGAATAGGCCTTGACCAGTGCGACGCCTTCGTCGCTGCGACCCGACAGACGCATGTAATCAAGCGTGGCTTCGTCAATCGGGAAGAAGCCGCAGGTGGCGCCATATTCCGGCGCCATGTTGGCGATGGTGGCGCGATCGGCGAGGGTGAGCGCATCGAGGCCGGGGCCGTAGAATTCGACGAAGCGGCCGACGACGCCCTGCTTGCGCAGCATCTGGGTGACAGTGAGCACGAGATCGGTGGCAGTGATGCCTTCGGGCATCGCGCCGAACAGCTTCATGCCGACGACTTCGGGGATGAGCATGGAAACCGGCTGGCCGAGCATTGCCGCTTCGGCCTCGATGCCGCCGACTCCCCAGCCGAGCACGCCCAGGCCGTTGATCATCGTGGTGTGGCTGTCGGTGCCGACAACGGTGTCGGGATAGGCGATGGTGGTGCCGCTTTCGTCTTCGGACGTCCACACCGCCTGCGCCAGATATTCGAGATTGACCTGATGGCAGATGCCGGTGCCGGGGGGCACGACGCGGAAGCCCTTCAGCGCCGACGAACCCCAGCGCAGGAACTCGTACCGCTCGATATTGCGGGCGTATTCGAGGTCCATATTGTCTTCATAGGCGGTCGGGTTGCCGAATTCATCGACCATGACCGAGTGATCGATGACCAGATCGACCGGCACCAGCGGATTGATCTTTTGCGGGTCGCCGCCCAGCTTGGTCATCGCATCGCGCATGGCGGCCAGATCGACGACGCAGGGCACGCCGGTGAAATCCTGCATCAGCACGCGCGCCGGGCGATAGTTGATTTCGTGATCCGACTTGCCGGTACCCAGCCACGCGACCAGCGCCTTGAGATCGGCGACCGTGACTGTCGAGCCATCTTCAAAACGCAGCAGATTTTCGAACAATACCTTCATCGAATACGGGAGCCGGCTGATGTCGCCGAGCTGTTCGGCCGCAGCGGCGAGGCTGTAATAGGCAAAGCTCTTGCTGCCGACGGTGAGCGTGCGGCGGGTGTTCAGGCTGTCCTGTCCGATGGCGGTCATGATTCTGTTTCCTGTTCCTGTTTGTCGGACGACTTAGCGCAAGGCGGCGGGAGCGGAAAGGGTGGGATGCGGCAATAATTGCAGCTGCTGCTGCGTGAATAATCGCAGCCGCTGCTGCGTGAATAATCGCAGCCATGGCCGCCCGGTTGCCGCGACGGCGGTGGCGGGCCATAACGCTGCCATGGCTTCACCCGAAATCGATGCGCTGACCCAGGCGCTGGCGCGGCTGCCCGGGCTGGGCCCGCGGTCGGCGCGGCGCGCGGTGCTTCACCTCATCAAGAAGCGCGAGATGGCGCTGGCGCCGCTGATCGCCGCGCTGCAAGCGGTGGAGCGCAATCTCGTCA
>CAJAHV010000089.1 GCA_903939555.1 uncultured Alphaproteobacteria bacterium
CCGCCGCCACGGCCTCGATCCGCTGCGCACGCTGTTCGTCGCGCAAAGCCAGACCGCCATCGCTGCCGGCGCCTTCCACAATGACGTCGTCGCCGTCGCCAACGAACATGTGCTGTTCGCCCATGAACAGGCTTTTGCCGATCAGGCCGGCCTGAAGGCCGATCTCGCCGCCAAACTGCCTGGCACCATCATCATCGAAGTCCCCGCCAGCGCCGTCAGCCTTGCCGATGCGATTCGGTCCTACCTGTTCAACTCGCAACTGGTGACGGTTCCGGATGGCTCCATGGCGCTGATCCTGCCGACAGAGGCGCACGACTGCGCCCCGGTGAAGGCGTATCTCGACAGCCTTGCCGCCGGAAACGGCCCGATCCGAGCGGTCCATTATGTCGAGGTGCGCGAATCGATGCGCAACGGCGGCGGCCCCGCCTGCCTGCGGCTCAGGGTCGTCGCCGACCCCGCGACCATCGACCCGCGCTTCCTGCTCGATGCCGCCAAGGCCGACCGGCTCGAAGCGCTGATCGCCGCGCACTGGCCCGAAGCGATCGGCCCCGATGATCTCGGCGACCCTGATTTGTGGGCGCAGGCGCAAGGTGCGCGCAGGGCATTGCTGGCCGAATTGGAATTCTGAGGACAGCTTCCACGTCGCCCCGGGTCAAGCCCGGGGCGACGGTAGCAAGAGGGGCTCAGCCCCTGCCCGCCAGAGGCCCTTCCTTCGGCTTCTTTTGCCCCTATGGTGACCGCGCAACCATGGAGACCCGAACATGCTTCTGACCATCGCGGCGCTGCTCGCCACGGCCCCGCTGGCGCCGCCGGCAACCCGCAGCCAGCCGTTCTGCCAGGCCGAAGCGCCCGATCCGGCGGTGCCGGCGATCCTGGCGCTGAAGGACCGCGCCGCGTTGCAGGACAAGTGGCTGAAGGAGCGGCTCGACAGCGTCGTGCCAAAACTGATGCGCGAACAGGGCATCGATATGTGGGTGCTGGTGGCGCGCGAATATCTCGAGGACCCGGTCATAGCGACGATGCTCGACGCAGAAAGTTTCAGCGCGCGGCGGCGCACGATTCTGGTGTTCTTCGATCCGGGTGGCGGCAAGCCGGTCGAGCGCTTCACCGTCAGCCGTTATGGCCTCGCCGGGCTGTTCGAGGCAAAGTGGAACCCGGAACAACAGCCCGACCAATGGGCAGCACTCGCCGAGATCATCGCCGCGCGCAATCCAAACAAGATCGCCCTCAACGTCTCGGCGCTGTCGGCCTTTGCCGATGGCCTGACGGCGAGCCAGCGCGAGGGCGTGCTGGGTGCGCTGTCGCCCGAACTGCGCGCCCGGGTAGTGCCGGCCGAACCGCTTGCCATCGGTTGGCTGGAAACGCGGACGCCGGCTGAAATGGCAGTCTATCCCGAAATCGTGCGCACCGCACACGCGATCATCGCCGAAGGATTTTCAGGGAAGGTCATCACCCCGGGCACAACGACGACCGACGACGTCGTCTGGTGGTATCGCGAGCGCATTGCCGGGCTGAAGCTGGCGACCTGGTTCCAGCCATCGGTCAACATCACCCGCGCCGGGACCCCGGGCACGCTCGAAGGCGATGCGGTGATCCAGCCCGGCGACCTGTTGTGGGTCGATTTCGGCATCACCTATCTCGGGCTCAACACCGATACCCAGCATATGGGCTATGTCCTCAAACCCGGCGAAAGCGATGCCCCGGCGGGGCTGAAAGCCGGACTGGCGGCGGCCAATGCCGTGCAGGATGCGCTGACATCGTCGTTCAAGGTCGGCGCGACGGGCAATGACGTGCTGGCGGCGGCGCGCGGCAAGGCGATTGCGGCCGGGTTGGTGCCGGTCATCTATTCGCACCCGATCGGCTATCATGGCCATGCGGCGGGGACGCCCATCGGCATGTGGGACAATCAGGGCCCGCGCGCGGAAGGGCAATGGCCGATGCATGGCGACACCGCTTGGTCGATCGAGCTGGCTGCCAAGGCGAAAGTGCCCGAATGGGGCGGGCAGGAGGTCGGTTTCCGGCTGGAGGAAGACGCGTTTTTCGATGGTACGAAGGTGCAGTATATCGATGGCCGGCAGACGCGGTTTCATCTGGTGCCACGGGTCGGGGTGCCGGTGGCGGGATGCGGGGAGTGATCCTGCCACCCCGGATCGATCCGGCCTGACGGTCGTGAAGGAAGGGCTTGGGCAAAGCCCCAGCTAACGTCAGACGGGTTCAGCGTAGAAAGGCTGCGCTGCCCCGCTGGCCGGGTTCGCGCGTGTCCGCGCGCTGCTCGACGATTGCTGCGCAATCCTCTCGCTGCGCGTGGCCGCGCTTCACCTGAACGGCGGCTCGTCAAACGCCCGCAGCTTGCGGCTGTGCAGCCCCGGCCCCGCATCGCGCAACAGCTTCACCGCTTCGATGCCGATGTGCAGATGCTCCGAAATCGCGCCCTCGTAAAAGCGGTTGGCCTGGCCCGGCAGCTTGATCTCGCCATGCAGCGGCTTGTCCGAGACACAGAGCAGCGTCCCATAGGGCACCCGGAAGCGATAACCCTGCGCCGCGATCGTCGCCGATTCCATGTCGACCGCGACGGCGCGTGACTGGTTGAAGCGCAGCGCCGAACGCGAAAAACGCAATTCCCAGTTGCGGTCGTCGGTGGTTACCACCGTGCCGGTCCGCAGCCGCGGTTTCAGCGCTTCACCGGTCGAACCCGTCACCGATTCGGCGGCCTTTTGCAGGGCGATCTGCACTTCAGACAGCGCCGGGATAGGAATTTCGGGCGGCAACACGTCATCGAGCACATGATCATCGCGCAGATAGGCGTGCGCCAGCACATAATCGCCGATGGCCTGGCTTGGCCGCAGCCCGCCGCAATGGCCGATCATCAACCAGGCTTCGGGGCGCAGTACGGCGAGGTGATCGCAGATCGTCTTGGCATTGGCCGGGCCGACGCCGATGTTGACCAGCGTGATCCCGGCGCGGCCCGGCGCGGCGAGGTGCCAGGCCGGCATCTGGTGCTTGCGCCACGCCACATCGGCGGCGGCGCGTTCCACCGACGGATCATCGGCGAAAATGTCGAGCCCACCGGGGCAGGCCAGCCGCTCATAGCCGTTGCGGCCGAGCTGCGCGCAGCCCCAGCGCACGAATTCATCGACATAGCGATGATAGTTGGTGAGCAGGATATAATGCTGGAAATCCTCAGGGCTGGTGCCGGTGTAATGCTTCAGCCGGGCCAGCGAAAAATCGGTGCGCGGGCCATCGAACAGCGCCAGCGGGCGGACATCCGACAGGCTTTCGTCCCACAGGCCATCGGCGAGTTCATCACCGATCTGCGCCAATTCGGTCGTCGGGAACCAGCGCGCCAGTTCCGACGCGGCGGCCGCATCGAGCTTCAGATCGGCGGCACCATCCAGGACATAAGGGTAGGGAATCTCGATCTGAGACCGCCCGGTTTCGAGGCTGATGTCATAGTCGGCCATCAACAGTTCGAGCTGTTCGACGAGAAAGGCGCGGAACATTTCCGGGCGGGTGATGGTGGTGGCATAGCTACCGGGGCGGCTGAGCCGGGCAAAGGCGCGCACCGGGCGGCGCGTGCCGGCGCTGCCGGCAAAGGTCAGCCGCAGTTCGGGATAGGCCCAGTCGCCGCGAACCCGCGCCGCCGGATCGGGCGGCGTGCCATCGTCGAGATAGGCCTTGAGGGCGGTGCGCAACGCCGCGGTCGATTCGGCGTGGATCGCGGCAAGCTGGTCAACCAGCACGGCGGCGGTGGGCGGATTGGTCATCGCCAGTCTATGCCCGAAACCTGTTGCAGAAGCCAGCCTTCGCGCTGGCGCGAAAAGCCGCTATGGGGCCGTTGAAATTGACGAAAGCCCCGCCAGAATGCAATTCGACCTCAACGACGATCAGCGCGCCATCCAGGACATGGCGCAGCGCTTTACCGCCGATCGCATCACGCCGCACGCGGCGGAATGGGATGAAAAGCACATCTATCCCAAGCCAACGATCAAGGCTGCAGCCGAACTCGGCTTTGCCGCGATCTACGTACGCCCCGAAAATGGCGGCATCGGGCTTGGCCGGCTGGAAGCGGCGCTGATCATCGAGGCGATGGCCTATGGCTGCCCGTCGACGAGCGCCTTCATCTCCATCCACAACATGGCGGCGTGGATGATCGATGCTTATGGCGACGCGCCGGTGCAGCAGAAATATCTGCCCGGGCTGGTCAGCATGGATCTGATCGCCAGTTATTGCCTTACCGAACCCGGCGCCGGTTCGGACGCCGCCAGCCTGAAGACCCG
>CAJAHV010000090.1 GCA_903939555.1 uncultured Alphaproteobacteria bacterium
GCTGTTGTTCGAAATCGCCATTTACTGGCCAGATGCGCCCGATCTTTACCACCAGGATGTGCTGGGGCCGGCGCATCTCGCCACCATCCCGACCTATCCCGCCAACCCTGAAACACGCGCCTTCATCGACCGCTTCAAGGCCGAACTGATCGCGCTGATGGACGCGCATGGCGCGGCGCATTTCCAGATCGGCCGCGCCTATCCCTATCGTGCCCGGCTCGACCCGGCGGCAGCGGCGCTGCTCGGCGCCATCAAGACGCAGCTTGATCCGCACGGCCTGATGAACCCCGGCGTCCTTGGGCTATGAAACCCTCGATCCTCATCGCCGGCGGCGGCATAGGCGGCATGACCGCAGCCGCCGCGCTGGCGCAAGCTGGCTTTCCCGTCCATCTGCTCGAAGCGGCGCCGGCCTTTGGCGAGATCGGTGCCGGGGTCACCCTGTCGCCCAACGCCATGCGCGGACTGGATTTCATCGGCGCCCTCGAAGCCGTCGCCACCGCCGGAGTCGAGCCACAGCGCCAGCGCATCCAGCATTGGCAAGATGGCCGCACGCTGTTCGCCATGGAACGCGGCGATTCCCGCACGAAATATGGCGCCCCCTATGTCTATATCCATCGCGCCGACCTCCACCAGATCCTGTTAGCCGCCGCGCGCGAGGCCGGGGTGAAGCTACAGGCCGATGCACCGGTCGTGGCCAGCGAAGGCACCACCGCCATCCTCGCCAACGGCAGCCGTATCGAAGCGGATGTGCTGATCGGTGCCGACGGGCTCAAATCCGCCATCCGCCAGCGTTTCGAGACGCAAGCGGCGCATTTCACCGGCCATGTCGCCTGGCGCGCCGTCGTGCCAATGACCGAGACGCTCGCCCCGCTGGGGGAATGGCCCGGCGTCCATGTCGGGCCGGGGCGAATGATCACCCGCTATCCGGTGCGCCACTCGCGGCTGCTCAACCTGGTATTCTTCGCGCGCAGCGACGCCTGGCCCGATGAAGGCTGGACGATACCCGCCCAACCCGGCGAGCTCGCCGCGACCTATGCCGGCTGGTGCGACGAGGCGCAGGCGATGATCGCCGCTGCCGAAGCCGCGCCGCACTTCCGCTGGGCAATCAACGCCCGCACCGCGCTACCGCATTGGGTCGTCGATGGCCGGGTCGCGCTATTGGGTGATGCCGCCCATGCGATGACACCCTTCCTCGGCCAGGGCGCCGCCTGCGCCATCGAGGATGCCGTGGTGCTCGCCCGCGCCATGGCGATAGCGGCGACGCCCGAGGCCGGACTGCTCGCCTATGAGGCCGCACGTAAAGCCCGCGCCAACTTCATTCAGGCCGAATCGAACGCCAATGCCGATCGCATGCAGGGCGCCGACACTGACATGTTCGGCCTGTCGAAGCTGCGCAACGAGGAATCGCTCGGGCTGTTCGATTATGACTGCCGGACCGTGGACATCTGAAAAATGGCAAACCCGATCTTTCGTGAAAAGCTGGCGACGAAACAGTTCTTCGTCATCCCCGGCATCCAGGACATGATCGCTGCGGTCATCGCCAACAAGGTCGGCTTCGATCTTGTTTATGGCACTGGCTATTGGCTCACCGCCTCGGCCTGGGGGCTGCCCGATGCCGGCATCGCCACCTACACCGAAATGCGCAACCGCATGGCGACGCTGGTGCAGACAAGCACGGCGGCGGTCATCGCCGATGGCGACACCGGTTATGGCGGGCTGCTCAACGTCCACCATACGGTCAAGGGCTATGAGGCTGCCGGGGTGACCGCCATCCAGATCGAGGACCAGGAATTCCCCAAGAAGTGCGGCCATACGCCGTTCCGCCGCGTCATCCCCGTCGAGGACATGGTCGCCAAGATCAGGGTCGCCAGCGACGCCCGCGACGACAAGCAGAACTTCCTCATCATCGCCCGCACCGACGCCCGGCAGAGCGAAGGCTTCGATGGCGCGATGCGGCGGCTCGAGGCCTATGCCAAAGCCGGCGCCGATGTCGTCTTCCCCGAATCGCTGGAAAGCGAGGAGGAGATGCACCGCGCCTGCGCCGCTTTCGATGTGCCGGTGATGGCCAATATGTCGAACGGCGGCC
>CAJAHV010000091.1 GCA_903939555.1 uncultured Alphaproteobacteria bacterium
CGCATACCCCGCATCGCTTTTCCCGCCCCGGGGATTTTGGCGCCGCTGCCATTACGCGGTGCGATCAGCCCCACCCGATTGCAGCGCCGCCTGCGCCGCCGCCAGCCGCGCAATCGGCACGCGATACGGCGAACAACTGACATAATCGAGCCCGAGCTTCTCGCAGAACGCAATCGAAGCCGGGTCGCCGCCATGTTCGCCGCAGATGCCGAGCTTGATTTCGGGCCGTGCCGCGCGGCCACGGTCGGCGGCGATCTGGACGAGTTCGCCGACGCCGTCCTCGTCGATGCCGACGAACGGATCGCGCGGGTAGATGCCCTGTTCGACATAGACGCCGAGGAAGCGCGCCGCGTCATCGCGGCTGATGCCGAGCGCTGTCTGCGTCAGGTCGTTGGTGCCGAAGCTGAAGAATTCGGCGTGCGTGGCGATATCCCCGGCGCGCAGGGCCGCGCGCGGCAGTTCGATCATCGTGCCGACGAGATAATCGAGGGTGTGGCCGGTTTCGGCGAACACGTCGCGGGCTTCGGCATCGATGACCGCCTTGGTGATTTCGAGTTCGCGCGCCGTCGCAACCAGCGGCACCATCACTTCGGGCACCACCGCTTCGCCGGTATCCTTGGCCACGGCGACTGCGGCTTCGAAGATGGCGCGCGCCTGCATGGCGTAGATTTCGGGATAGGTGATGCCGAGCCGGCAACCGCGATGGCCGAGCATCGGGTTGAATTCATGCAGTTCGGCGATGCGGCGGCGTACCGTCGTCACGGCAAGGCCGGTGGCTTCCGCGACATCGGCAAAGCCTGCCTCATCGTGCGGCAGGAATTCGTGCAGCGGCGGATCGAGCAGGCGGATCGTTACCGGCAGACCGGCCATGACGCGGAAAATGCCTTCGAAATCGGCGCGCTGTTCGGGCAGCAGTTCGGCGAGCGCGGCGGCGCGGCCCTTGCCGTCTTCGGCGAGGATCATGCGGCGCACGCTGGTGATGCGGCTGGGTTCGAAGAACATGTGCTCGGTGCGGCACAGGCCGATGCCTTCGGCGCCGAAACCGCGCGCGGTGCGGCAATCGGCGGGGGTTTCGGCATTGGTGCGTACCTTGAGCCGGCGGTGCTTGTCGGCCCAGACCATCAGCTTGCCGAAATCGCCCGACAGATCGGGTTCTACGGTGGCGACATCGCCGAGCATGACATCACCCGTGGTGCCATCAAGGGTGATGCGATCGCCCTCGCGCACGGTGCGGCCGGCGACGGTGAAGGAGCGGGCGTGCAGATCGATCGACACGCTGCCGGCGCCGGAAACGCACGGGCGGCCCATGCCGCGCGCCACCACGGCGGCGTGGCTGGTCATGCCGCCGCGCGCGGTCAGGATGCCGCGCGCCGCGTGCATGCCGTGAATGTCTTCCGGGCTGGTTTCGGTGCGCACCAGGATGACGGCTTCGCCCAATTTGGCGCGGGTTTCGGCTTCGTCGCTGTCGAACACCACGGCGCCGGCGGCAGCGCCGGGCGAGGCGGGCAGGCCGCGCGCGATGATGTCACGCACCGCCTTGGGGTCGAGCGTCGGGTGGAGCAACTGGTCGAGCGCGCCTGCTTCGACGCGCAGCACGGCTTCGGCTTCGGTGATCAGGCCTTCATCGGCCATGTCGACGGCGATCTTCAGCGCGGCCTTGGCGGTGCGCTTGCCGCTGCGGGTTTGCAGCATCCACAAGCGGCCGTCCTCGACGGTGAATTCGATGTCCTGCATGTCGCGATAATGGTTTTCGAGCAGGGCAAAGACGCGCGCCAGTTCGGTAAACACCGATGGCATGGCTTCTTCCATGCTGATCGCGCGGGCGCCGGCGCGTTCGCGCGCGGCCTTGGTCAGATATTGCGGGGTGCGGATGCCGGCGACGACATCTTCGCCCTGTGCGTTGATCAGATATTCGCCGTAGGTGACGCGTTCGCCGGTCGCCGGGTCGCGGGTGAAGGCCACCCCGGTTGCCGAGGTGTCGCCGCGATTGCCGAACACCATCGCCTGGACGGTGACCGCAGTGCCCCAATTTTCGGGAATGTCGTTGAGCCGGCGATAGGTGCGCGCCCGGTCGGAGCGCCACGAGCCGAAAACAGCGCCGATGGCACCCCAGAGCTGTTCGTGCGGGTCCTGCGGGAAATCATCGCCCCAATGCTGCAAGACCAGCGCCTTGTAGCGCGCGACCAGCCCGCGCAGATCATCGGCCGAGAGTTCGGTGTCAAGGCTGACGCCGCGATCTTCCTTGAGGATTTCCAGCGCGTCTTCAAAGGCATAATGATCGAGCCCGAGGACGACATCGGCATACATCTGGATGAAGCGGCGATAGCTGTCGAAGGC
>CAJAHV010000092.1 GCA_903939555.1 uncultured Alphaproteobacteria bacterium
GATGCCTTTTTCGATGTCGAAGCCTGGCTGGGCGGCGAGATCGGCCGTGAATTCGCCCGCGCCGAAGGGGTGGCCTTTGTTTCCGGCGACGGGATCAACAAGCCGCGCGGTTTTCTGTCGGCACCGACCAGCACCGCCGATGATGCAACGCGAGCCTTCGGGACGGTGCAGACCATCGCCGCCGGTGCAGCCGGCGGCTTTGCCGCGAGCAACCCGCAGGACCGGCTCATCGATCTCGTCCATGCGCTGGCGACTCCCTATCGCCAGGGCGCGGTGTTTGTGATGAATTCGGCAACGCTCGCCCGGGTCCGCAAGTTCAAGGATACCACCGGTGCCTTTCTGTGGCAGCCGGCGCTGACGGCGGACCAGCCGGCGACCTTGCTCGGCTATCCGGTCGTCGAAGCCGCCGCCATGCCCGATGTCGCGCTCGACAGCCTGTCGATCGCCTTTGGCAATTTCCAGGCGGGCTATCTCATCGCCCAGCGCCGCGAGACGGTGGTGCTGCGCGATCCCTTCTCGAACAAGCCCTTCGTGCATTTCTACGCCACCAAGCGCGTTGGCGGCGCGGTCATCGACAGCCGGGCCATCAAGCTGATGAAATTCAACGCCTGATGCCGCCTCCGGGCCGGCGCCGCACAGGCGCCGGCCTGGCTTTTTCCCTAATCGAGTTGAGGTCGCCATGCACAATTCCGCATCATGGGCGCCAGCGCGCCCCTGCGCCGCAGGACAGGGCTGATGGCGACAGGTGATATCATCGCCTTCCAGATATCGGGCGCCGGCGCTTTGCCCAATGGGGGCAACATTGATGGCAATGGCGTCATCGCGCGCATCCGGCTTGAAGGGCTGGCGGGCAATATCGGTGGCAGCTACGACCTGTCGAAGCTGACGGGTAGCGGGGCAAGCCCGGGCTGGAACCGCGCCAGGACCTACAGCACAACCAATATTACCCGCGAAGTGGCGCTGACTGACAAGATCATCCGCCGTCCGTTTCCAAACGAGGCGCTGCGCATCGAACAGGCGGTCGGCAGCGATCTCGACATCTATGCCTATCTGACCGAGGAATGGTTCGTCGGCGACACGCTGTCGAGCGTCAGCATCGCGGCGGGTTTCTACACCGGCAGCATCACTTCCACCCTGACCGGCGCGGGCCTGACCAACAGCAGCAGCCGCGCTTACCGGATGCCGCAAATCAGTTGGGTCGGCCTTGAGCCGTGGCGGCGCATGACCGGCAGCGGCTTGACCGTTGAAGCAATCATCGACCATCACAATGCCCGCGATGGCCAGCCCGTCGCTGCGGTTGATTTCTATGTCAGCCGCTCGGGCACCACATCCACCGCTTCGACCAGCGCGATGGTGCTGTCGGACGAAATCACCACGCCCTATCGACCCGGCGTGTTTCGCGCCACCGTGCCGGTCGGCGCGCTGACGCAAGGCGAGGGCGATCTGGGCGCGACGATCTATCCGTGGGTCGGTACCGCGACATGGGACACCAACAGCGCCGACTTTGAGACTTTCCCCTGCGTCGGTACGCCCAAACTTTATCCGGTCAACATCGACACGGACGAGAGCTATGCCCCCGCCGGGGCTTATATCTCCCACACGGCCGTGTTGATCGGAACCCCGACTATCGGCCTGCTGTCGGCTCTTGGCCCTTACGTCCCCGGCACGACACCGGCCTATGCCTCCGTTCAAACGCTCGCCAATGCGGCGCGGGCCTATAACAAGACCACCGCCAAGCGCGCCCGTGTTCACGATGACATGGCCGGGGTCTGGGCGGTTATCCCGTCTGGTTATAAATCACCGTTGCAGGCCGGTATCAGCAGCCAGACAACCTATCCGCCGGGTCTGGGGTATTTCGGCATCACGCGCGAGGTTGGCTCGGCTATTTCGGATACCGGCCTGACGACCAATGGGATAGCCCCCACGACAGCAAGAACCGTGCCGTCCCGCACAATACTTGATGGCATCGGTATTGTCCCCGGCGCAGCGGGTCTGACGCATACGGTGGTCGACGGCACCTCACTAGGCGCTTCGACCACGCAACAGACAAAAGCCGCTGCAATTTATCTGGTTGTCCGCGACTGCGCCGGCACCGGCAACAACGACAACGCCAATGCAGTGTTTTCGCGCTCTGGGTATCGCTGGCTGCACCGCAACAGCTTCACCAGTTTTGGC
>CAJAHV010000093.1 GCA_903939555.1 uncultured Alphaproteobacteria bacterium
AAGCCCGGGCGCGCTGTGTGGAGTTGCTGACCCAGGTTGAGATTCCCAACCCGGCCAAAGCAGTGGACCGCTACACCTTCGAGTTTTCTGGCGGGATGCGTCAGCGGGTGATGATCGCCATGGCGCTGGCTTGCAAGCCGGCGCTGTTGATTGCGGATGAACCTACCACGGCGCTGGATGTGACCACCCAGGCTGAAATTCTGGATCTGATCAAGAATCTGCAGCGGTCCCAGGGCATGGCCGTGATGTTCATCACGCACGACATGGGTGTGGTGGCGGAGATTGCCGACCAGGTCATCGTGATGAACCATGGCAAGGTGGTGGAGACCGGGACGGTGGATGATATTTTCCATGCGCCGAAAGACGACTACACCCGCATGCTGATCAGTTCGGTGACTAAGCTGGGGCGCACGGCCGATATTCGGCTGAGCCGTCCATCCATCGCCAGTACGGTGGAGCCGATTTTGCAGGTGCGTGATCTGAAACAGTACTTTGGCACCGCCAAGGCACCAATCAAGGCCGTGGACGGTGTGTCGTTCAGCGTGCTGCCGGGCGAGTCCTTGGGTATCGTTGGAGAGTCTGGCTCGGGCAAAACAACCATGGGCCGTTGCCTGCTGCGCGTGTACGACCCGACGGCCGGCGCCATCGATTACCGGCGCGCCGATGGCTCGGTGGTTGATATCGTGAAAGCCGACAAACAGACGCTCAAGGATTGCCGGCGTGAAATGCGCATGATCTTTCAAGACCCAGTGAGTTCGCTGAACCCTCGCATGACGGTGGCGCAAATTGTGGGCGAGCCCCTGCTGGTCAACGGCATTGCCACCGGCAAGGCGCTCGACGAGCGGGTAGCCGAGTTGTTGCAGAACGTCGGCCTGGAGCCGGCGTGGCGCGAGCGCTACCCCCATGCCTTCTCGGGCGGTCAACGCCAGCGCATCGGTATCGCGCGCGCCATTGCCCTCAACCCCCGAGTGATCATCGCTGACGAGGCCACGTCGGCACTCGATGTGTCACTGCGGTCGCAGATGCTCGACCTGTTGTTGAATCTGCAGGACAAGCTCGGCCTGTCCTTTGTGTTCATCAGTCATGACATTGCGGTGATCCGCTATTTTTGTGACCGCATCGCCGTCATGTACCGTGGCAAGATTGTGGAGACGGGCGAGACCAACCAGGTGTGCGACGCGCCCACTCACCCCTACACCCAGGCGCTGTTGTCGGCTATTCCGCAGCCTGACCCGCGTGCGCGCAGCATGCACAAGCGTTTCCGCTACAACCCGGAACCCTGAGGCATCGCCATGAAAATCACCGATATCAAGACCTTTCTGATGCATGTAGGCGTGCCCGCGCCCAAAGCCTGGGCGTCAGACAATGCCTTTGGCAGCCAGAGCTACTCGCCCGGCATCACCGGCACGCGAAACTGGCTTTTCGTCAAGGTCTACACCGACGAGGGCTTGGTGGGTATCGGCGAATGTTCGGGATGGCCCCGTGTGATCGAGACCGCGGTGCAGGATCTCAAGCGCTTGCTGGTTGGCGAGGACCCGACCCATATCGAGCGCCTTTGGCAACGCATGATGTCGGCCATCATGGTGCATGGACTGACCGGTACGGTGGGCGCCGGCGCCATGACCGGTATTGACATGGCCCTGTGGGACATCAAGGGCAAAGCGCTGGGTGTCCCGGTCTGGAACCTGCTGGGCGGCAAGGTGCGAGACCAGATCCGCATCTACGCCCATGCCAACACGCCCGAGGTGGCACTGAGCCTAAAGGCGCGGGGCGTGACTGCCATCAAGTGCGGTGGTGTGTCGGACCCGGTGCGCAAGGTTGCGGCCCTGCGCGAGGCGGTAGGTGATGAGATGGATATCATGATCGACTTGCATGGTCCACCATGGATGACCCCCGGCGATGCCGCTCGTCTGGCGCGGGCGCTCGAGCCCTACCACCTG
>CAJAHV010000094.1 GCA_903939555.1 uncultured Alphaproteobacteria bacterium
CGCAAGGGTGAATATCCGCGCGCGACGCGCCACCTTGAAAATGGCGAGAAGCAGGAAGTTACCGTCTGGTGCTCCAATGATTATCTCGGCATGGGGCAGCATCCCGCCGTGATCGAAGCGATGCATGAAGAACTCGATCGCTCCGGTGCCGGCGCCGGTGGCACGCGCAATATCTCGGGTACCATGCATGCGCATCGCCAGCTCGAGATCGAACTCGCCGACTTGCATGGCAAGGAAGACGCGCTGCTGTTCACCTCGGGCTATGTCTCGAACTGGGCGGCGCTTGGCACGCTGGCGGCCAAGCTGCCCAATTGTGTCGTACTCTCGGACGCGCTCAACCATGCCTCGATGATCGAAGGCATCCGCCACAGTCGCGCCGAATGCCTCAAGTTCAAGCATAATGATGTCGAGGATCTCGACCGCCTGCTCGCCGGCATCGAGCCGGGCCGGCCCAAGCTGGTCGCCTTCGAATCGGTCTATTCGATGGATGGCGACATCGCGCCTATCAAGGAGATCATCGAAGTCTGCGAAAAGCATGGCGCGATGACCTATATCGATGAAGTCCATGCCGTCGGCATGTATGGTCCCCGCGGCGGCGGCGTTGCTGAACGCGAAGGTCTGATGGACCGGTTGACGGTGATCGAAGGCACGCTCGGCAAGGCCTTTGGAGTCGTTGGCGGCTACATCGCCGGATCCAAGGCGATGTGCGATTTCGTGCGCAGCTTTGCCTCGGGCTTCATTTTCACAACGGCACTGCCGCCGGCGATTGCCGCCGGGGCGCTGGCCAGCGTTCGCCATCTCAAGGAATCGCCGTTCGAGCGCAAACGCCAGCAGGAACGCGTCGCGCGTGTCCGCGCCGCGCTGCGCGCCACCGGCATCCCGCAGATCGAAAACCCCAGTCACATCATCCCGGTCATGGTCGGCGATGCCAAGAAGGCCAAGATGATCAGCGACTGGCTGATGGAAAACCACGGCATTTACGTCCAGCCAATCAATTACCCGACCGTTCCGGTCGGCACCGAACGCCTGCGCATCACGCCCGGCCCGGTGCATTCGGACGATGATATCGACCGGCTGGTCAAGGCGCTGTCCGACATCTGGGGCCAGTGCGCGCTGCATCGCGTCGAAGCCGCCGCGTAAAAGCAGTCACCCCGTTAAAAAGACGCCCTTCCCGAAACGGAAGGGCGTTTTTTTATGCCCGCCGGAGGCATTCATGCCACGTCCGGGTGATGCTGACTCCTGCGGCGACGGCAAAGGCCTTCGGCGGCTGGGGCCGCAGGCCCCATTCCATCAACCTGCGGCCTGCTGAGGCCCTGTGATATTATAGCCGAAAACCAAATGGGGTCTGGGGCCTTAGGCCCCAGCTGCCGGAGGCCTCTACCGCAGCCGCGCTCCCTCTACGCCGGCACCGCCTGCGCGCCGCGAACAAGCCGGCCCGGCAGTGCGTCGGTCGGCGCATCGTGGCGGCGGATCACCTTGCCCGACACGATGGTCGCATCATAGCCGC
>CAJAHV010000095.1 GCA_903939555.1 uncultured Alphaproteobacteria bacterium
CCCACGCCCGTCGCCATCGACGAGCTGGTGCGCCTGTCGGGGCTGCCGTCGGCGGTGGTGGCATCGGTGCTGCTCGACCTGGAATTGGCGGGCGGTCTTGTCCGCCATGCCGGAGGGCGGGTGGCGGCTGCTTGACACTTCCCCTTGCGCCATGCCCCCAATAGCGCGTAGGGGCCGCGCCGCTGCCATCATATTGTTACCGAGTCAGGACCCGCATGGACCTCGTGATCGTGGAATCGCCTGCCAAGGCCAAGACGATCAACAAATATCTGGGGTCGAACTATGAGGTTCTGGCCAGTTTCGGGCATGTCCGCGACTTGCCGGCCAAGGATGGCTCGGTTGATCCAGATAATGACTTCAACATGCTATGGGAAGTTTCGGGTGATCGCGCCAAGCAGCTGAAGGCGATTTCCGACGCTGCCAAGCGCGCCGACAATGTCATTCTCGCCACCGATCCCGATCGCGAGGGTGAAGCGATTTCCTGGCATTTGTACGAATGGCTGAAAGCCAAGAAGGCGCTGCCCAAGGGTGGTGTCCAGCGTGTCACCTTCAACGAAATCACCAAGACGACGATTCTGGCGGCGATGAAGCGTCCGCGCCAGATCGATCAGGATCTGGTCGATGCCTATCGGGCGCGCCGGGCGCTCGATTATCTCGTTGGCTTCACCTTGTCGCCGGTGCTGTGGCGCAAGCTGCCGGGCGCGAAAAGCGCCGGGCGCGTGCAATCGGTGGCGCTGCGGCTGGTCGTGGAGCGCGAACGCGAGATCGAGGCGCATATCGCCCGCGAATATTGGACGGTGGAAGCCGGCATGGCGTCCGGCGCCGGCCAGGCATTTCCGGCGCGGCTGAGCTTCTGGCGGGGCAAGAAGCTCGATCGTTTCGACATCGCCAACGCCAAGGATGCCGAAGCGGCCCGCCGCGCGGTCGAAACCGGGGTGTTCAGCGTCCATGCCGTCGACACCAAGCCGGCGACGCGCAACCCGTATCCGCCCTTCACCACCTCCACCCTCCAACAGGAAGCGGCACGCAAGCTGGGCTTTACCGCCAGCCACACGATGCGCATCGCGCAAGGCCTGTATGAGGATGGCCGCATCACCTATATGCGTACCGACGGTGTGCAGATCGGCAGCGAGGCGATTGCTGCGGTGCGCGATGTCATCGGCCAGGATTTCGGCCGCGGCCCCGACGTGCTGCCCGAAAAGCCGCGCCATTATGCCACCAAGGCCAAGAACGCCCAGGAAGCGCATGAGGCGATCCGCCCGACCGACCTGATGGCCCGGCCGGCGCGCAGCCCGCTGAACGATGCCGACAAATTATACGCCCTTGTCTGGAAGCGCACTGTCGCCAGCCAGATGGCGAGTGCGCGCCTGGAGCGCAGCAGCATCGACCTGCTCGATGCAACGCTGCAAACCGGCCTGCGCGCCACCGGCCAGGTCATCCTGTCGCCGGGGTTCCTCGCGGTTTACACCGAGACCAGCGAGGACATTGCGTCGGACAATGACGATGATGAAGGCCGCCGCCTGCCGCGCCTGAAACAGGGTGAAAACTGCCCGGTCAAATCGGTCGAGGCCAAGCAGCATTTCACCGAGGCGCCGCCGCGCTTTTCCGAAGCCTCGCTGGTCAAGCGGCTGGAAGAGCTCGGCATCGGCCGGCCATCGACCTATGCCGCCATCCTGCAGACGCTGCGCGACCGGTCGTATGTGCGGGTCGAAAAGAACCGCTTCTGGGCCGAGGAAAAGGGCCGGCTGGTCACGGCGTTCCTCGAACGCTTCTTCGAAAAATATGTCGGCTATGATTTCACGGCCGATCTGGAAACCCGGCTTGATACCGTATCGGCCGGCGATCTCGATTATCTGAAGGTACTGCGCGATTTCTGGGATGATTTTTCGCCCAAGACCAAGGAGATCCTCGATCTCAAGCCGTCCGATGTTACCGTCGCGCTTGATGAGTATCTGGCGCCCACGCTGTTCCCGGCGCGCGCCGATGGCGGCGATCCGCGGCTGTGCCCGACCTGCGGCAACGGCCGGTTGAGCCTGAAGACCGGCAAGTTCGGGGCTTTTGTCGCCTGCTCCAACTATCCCGAATGCCGCTACACCCGGCAGTTCGCCGGCGACAATGCCGGGCAGGAATCAACTGGGCCGGTGCTGCTCGGTACCGACCCGGTGAGTGGCGAGCCGGTATCGCTGCGATCGGGGCGCTTTGGTGCCTATGTCCAGCTTGGCGAGGGCGAAAAGCCGCCGCGCGCCTCCATTCCCAAGGATGCACCGGTCACCGGGCCCGACGATCTCGAGCTGGCGCTCAGGCTGTTGTCATTGCCGCGCACCATCGGCGCCCACCCCGAAAGCGGCGAGCCGATCACCGCCAGCATCGGCCGCTATGGCCCGTATCTGGCGCACAATGGCAAATATGCCCGGCTGACCTCGACCGCCGATGTCTTTGAAACCGGCATGAACGCGGCTGTCGTCAAGCTGGCCGAAGCCGCCGCCGCCGGCCCGCGGGCGCGCGGCACGATGGCGCCCTTGCGCGAGATCGGCCCGCACCCGGTATCGGGGGCGGTGATGAAGCTGATGGCCGGGCGATTTGGCCAGTATATCACCGATGGCAGCACCAATGCGACCGTGCCCAAGTCTGAAGACGGCATGACGATCAC
>CAJAHV010000096.1 GCA_903939555.1 uncultured Alphaproteobacteria bacterium
CTGGGCGGCCATCAGCGCGTCCTGGAAGTCCGCCGGATCATGCACGGCGCGCATGCCCTTGCCGCCGCCACCGGCGACCGCCTTGATGAGCAGCGGATAGCCCATGCCTTCGGCGGCGCGCTGGAGCCGGACGAGCGACTGGTCATTGCCCTGATAGCCGGGGGTGATCGGCACGCCGGCCTTTTTCATCGCCGATTTGGCGCTGTCCTTTAGCGCCATGACGCGCATCGCGGCTTCGGGCGGGCCGACGAAGATCAACCCGGCCTTGCGCACCGCCCGGGCGAAATCGGCATTTTCGGACAGGAAGCCATAGCCGGGGTGGATGGCATCCGCCCCCGTGCGCTTGGCGGCGGCGATGATCTTGTCACCATCGAGATAGGGCCGCGTTTCAGCCGCGCCGATGGCGATCGCCTGGCCGGCCTCGCGGACATAGGGGCTGGCGGCATCGGCATCGGCATGGACCGCTACCGTGGCGATGTTCATCGCATCGGCGGTGCGGATGATGCGACGGGCGATTTCGCCGCGGTTGGCGATGAGAAGCTTGTGCATGGGCCGCTCTTACACGCGCCGTGCGGCTTGCAACACGCCCCGATGTCAAAAAATCACCCCGCGCAGCCCTTGGGTTCGGCTGTCCAAGTCAGGCTGGTCAGTTTCCACACACCATCCACCTTCGCGAGCCCGAACGAATCGACGCCGCAATGCAGGCGCTTGCCATTATAATCGAGCGTATAGGGCGCCCAGACATGGGCCAGTTCACGCTGCACCAGCACGACCGGGGCATGGATGCGTTCGTCGACATGGCGGTCGGGGGCGGCGAAGCTTTTCACCATGTCGGCAACGCTGAGCACCCGGGTCTTCAACATGCCATCGGGGCCGTAATTCTGCGCCACGATCGTCGCGGTCGGCAGCATGACCTTTTGCAGCAGCGCCGCATCGTTGGTGTTGATCGCGGTAAGCGCCGCATCGACGATCGCCATCACGTCTTCATGCGGGCCGGCGGTGGCAGGGGTGGCGAGGGCCAGCGCGGTGGCGATCAGGGCGTTGCGAATCATGCTGTCCACGCCGGTTTGCGCTTGTCGAAAAACGCGGCGATGCCCTCGCGGCCTTCCGCCGAGGCACGGCGGGCGGCGATGCGCGCTGCGGTTTCGTGGCGCAGGGCGTCGCTGACCGGCCGGCCGGCGACATCGCGGACCAGCGCCTTGGCATCAGCGACTGCGCTCGGGGCGGCGGCACCGAGATGCGCCAGCCAGTTGGCGATTACCGCATCGGCGGCGGCGTCGTCGCTGGCGGTTTCATGGGTCAGGCCGATGCGCTGCGCTTCGGCAGCGCCGAAACCCTCGGCCGTCAGGAACCAGCGCCGCGCTTGGCCAGCACCGATCCTGGCGATGACAAAGGGCGAAATCGTCGCCGGAGTCAGCCCGAGCCGGACTTCGGAGAGCCGGAACTGCGCGCCTTCGATGGCGACCGCCATGTCGGCACAGGCGACCAGCCCGACGCCGCCGCCGGCGACGACGCCATGGACGCGGGCGATCACCGGTTTCGGACAGGTATCGATGGCGTTGAGCATCGCCGAAAGCTTCATGGCATCGGCGATGTTTTCCGCCTCACTCCAGCCGGCGGCGCGGCGCATCCAGCCGATATCGGCCCCGGCGCAAAAGGATTTACCGTTGCCCGACAGGATGATGGCGCGCACCGCCGGGTCGTTGCCCAGGGTGGTGAAGTTGTCGGTCAACGCGGCGATCAGCGCTTCGTCAAAGGCATTGTGGCGGTCGGGTCGGTCGATCACAATCCGGGCGACGCCATGGTCGTCGATCGAGGTCAGCAACATTCGCGCGCACTCCGCCAGATACTCGGGGGAGAGTGACCCGGCGACGGCGCAAAGGCAATGCGCCGGTCGTGACATTTGCATTAGACGCGCTTACCAGCCGTCCGCCATGATGAACCCCGCCCCCCCGCAGATCCCGCCCAGCATTTTTCCCAGCGCCCGCCAGGACGCCCGGGTTGCCAGTACACCGACAAGTACGGCGCAGACCGAGCATTCGGCCTATGCGCTCGCCTTTCAGGACAATGAATTCCTGCTGCGCGACGACCTGCGCCCGGTGCGTTTTCAGCTCGAACTGCTCAAGGCCGAACTGGCGCTGGGCGAGGCGGGCATCGATTCGACCTTTGTTTTCTATGGTTCGGCACGGATCCCGTCGCCGGAAATGGTGGCCGATCTGCTGGCGGCGGCGAGCACCCCCGAAACGCATGCGGTGGCGGAGCGGCTCGCCGCCAAGGCCCGATATTATACCGTCGCCCATGAACTGGCGCTGCTCGCCTCGGCACCGGACGCCGATGGCGCGCGTAGCTTCACCGTCTGTTCGGGTGGCGGCCCGTCGATCATGGAGGCGGCCAATCGCGGCGCCTATGAAGCCGGGGCGCCTTCGGTCGGGCTCAATATCGTGCTGCCCTTTGAACAGGTGCCCAACCCCTATTTGACCCCGGGCCTGTCGTTCCAGTTTCACTATTTCGCGCTCAGGAAGATGCACTTCCTGCTGCGCGCCAAGGCGGTGGCGGTGTTCCCCGGCGGCTTCGGCACCTTTGACGAGTTTTTCGAGCTGCTGACGCTGGTGCAGACCGGCAAGGTCGCGGCGCTGCCGATCCTGCTTTACGGCAAGGAGTTCTGGGGCAAGGTCGTCAATTTCGAGGCGCTGGCCGATGAAGGCGTGATCGGGCGCGGCGATCTCGACCTGTTTCATATCGTCGAGACAGCGGCGGAAGGCTGGGCCATCGTCAAGGCCCATTACAGTCTGTGAATTGCCATCGCCCCCGGTGTTTCGGGGGCGATGGCGCTATGCTTGTTCGGCGGTCGCCGCTTGCTTATTCGGCGGGCGCCGCTTCGGCTGGCGCTGCGTCTGCCGCCGGCGCTGCTGCGGCGGGTGCGGTTTCTGCCGGCACGGCGGGCAGCGGCAGCGGGCTGTCGCTCTTGGCGTTGAGATAGGCGATGACCGCGGCGCGATCTTCGGGCTTGCCGATGCCGGCAAAGCTCATCTTGTTGCCGGCGGCATAGGCCTTGGGGCTGGTTAGCCAGGCGTTGAGCTCGTCGAAGTTCCACGGCTTGCCCTTCATCGCGGCAAGCGCATCGGAATAGGCAAAACCGGCCATATGGGCATGGCTGTTGCCGACGATGCCATAAAGATTGGGGCCGATACCGGCGGCGCCACCTTTTTCGTTGTTGTGGCAGGCGGCGCACTTCTTGAAAACGGCTTCGCCCTTTTCCACGCTTGCCGAGGCAAGGTAGAAAGCGATCGGCTTGGCAACTTCGGCCGGGCCTTCGGTGGCGGCTTCGACTTCAACGCCTTCGACGATGTAAGACTGCTTTTCGAGCGCCGCCGGGCGATAGATGCTGTCGGTGGCGATGTTGATGGATAGCAGCGCCACGGCGCCGGCCAGCACGCCACCAGCAATCTTGTTGAATTCGAAACTGTCCACGCCGTGGCTCCCGTGCATCGGGGCCGACGGATTTTCTCCGCGCCCCACATTCCAGAACTTGTGGCGTTGCTATAGCAGCCGACTCCATGGGGGCAAGCCTTGGATGGAAGGTTTGCGCATTCGTCGCGGCTCGCCTAACGGGCTGGGCATGAGCAGCTATCCTTTGCGGGCGCAGGCCCTTGTCGAAACCATGCTGGCCAGCGCCGCCGCCAGCCCCGAAAGCGCCGTTGCCTTTCAGGGTGCGCCTGGTGCCTATTCGCATCAGGCCGTGCGCGAACTTTTCCCGCAAGCGCCGGCGCTGCCTTGTGCGTCGTTCGAAGATGCCATCGAAGCGGTGCAGACCGGCCGCGCCGCGCGGGCCGTCATTCCCATCGAAAATTCACTGCATGGACGCGTTGCCGACATCCATTTCCTGCTGCCCGAATCAAGGCTGTTCGTTGCGGCGGAACATTTTGTGCGCGTGCGCCACTGCCTGCTCGGCATCGGTGGCCAGGATGAATTGCGCCAGGTCATCAGCCACCCGCAGGCGCTCGGCCAGTGCCGCAACCGCACCCGGAGCTGGGGGCTGGAAGCAGTCGGTTATTTCGATACCGCCGCCGCCGCCGCCCAGGTCGCCAGTGTCGGCGACACCAGTGTCGCGGCGATTGCGTCGAAGCTGGCGGCTGAGCTTTATGGTCTGACCATACTCGCCGAAGGCATCGAGGACGCCGATCACAATACTACCCGCTTCGTCGTGCTGGCGCGCGAGGCCGCGCCGCTGCCGGCCCCCGGTGTGCTGGCGATGACCAGCCTGAATTTCGAAGTGCGCAACGTGCCGGCAGCGCTGTTCAAATCATTGGGCGGTTTTGCCACCAACGGCATCAATATCACCAAATTGGAAAGCTATATCCGCGACGGCTCCTTTGCCGCAGCGGAATTCTACGCTGAAATCGTCGGCTCGCCATCCGACATCGGCGTCCAATTGGCGTTGGAAGAGTTACGCTTTCATACCAAATGGGTGAAACTGATCGGCACCTACCCCTGTGTCCGGGACCGCAGCGCGTAATATTATGCCCGGCTGCTGCTGGCTCAAGCGCGGCGTCAAGTGCTTCTGCCGGAGGCCAAATCTGATTGGTCGAAAGACGCTTTACCCCGTGGCACGCAGCAGGTGCAGCCGGGCCTTGCCATGATCGCGGACGGTGAGGATTTCATGGGTGGTTTCCAGCGCTTCCTTGCGGCTGGTTTCCACCGAGATCAGCGCGTGGGGTGCGATCCAGCCGTTGGCGGCGAGCCGCGCCAGCGCGATTTCGGCAAGGCCGGAGGCATAGGGCGGATCGAGCAGGATGAGGTCGCATGGCGCCGGGGCCTGCCCGAGGCTTTCCATGGGTGCGGCGATGATCGTGGCATTGAGCTTCATGCCCTCGACATTGCGGCGCAGCGCCTTGATCGCTTCGGCGTCGCGTTC
>CAJAHV010000097.1 GCA_903939555.1 uncultured Alphaproteobacteria bacterium
CCCCGAGCGCGCAATATAGAAGGCTTCGTGCAGCACCGGGCCGAGCCGCGCCGTGTCCTTCACCAGATAATTATGCTTGGAACAATGCCGTGTGATGCCCACAGTGTCGCATTCCTGAAAGGCATCGGTGCCGATCAGATGCGTCGGCACCTGGCCGGTCAGCACCAGCAAGGGCACCGAATCCATCAGCGCATCGGTAATGCCGGTGACGGCATTGGTGGCGCCCGGCCCGGAGGTGACAAGCACGACGCCGACCTTGCCCGACGAACGCGCATAGCCTTCGGCTGCATGGACCGCCGCCTGTTCGTGGCGTACGAGGATGTGGCGGATGCGCTGTTGCGCAAAGATCGCATCATAAATCGGCAGCACGGCGCCACCGGGATAGCCGAACACAACCTCGACCCCCAGATCGGTGAGGGCCTGCACCACGATTTCCGCTCCGGTCAAATCACCGGTCATTCTCGCGCCCTTACTTGCGCCCATACTCGCGCCCTTCATGTCACATATCAGGAAGGGGGCTTAGGACACGGAAATTATCAGGTCAACCGGTTTCTACGCAATAATCATGCGAAATTTTTGCTTTTTACGCAACAAGACGCCGTCGTCGCGCTGCCAAGGTGCCATCCGTCCCAAAGATGGAGTGGGTCCGCGCCCCTGTGCCGGCTGCTGGCGGGATGTCCGGGCCGGCGACCAGCAATGCCGGCATCGGCGTCGCCACCCCGGTTGAAAAGTTGTGCCGTGATACCCTGATTGCCATTATAGCGCCGGCAGGGAGCCGCCATCAATCCGAGTCCAATCTGCCGCCTGGCCGCGTGCCCAGGTCGTCTGGCGTTTCTGATATTGCCGCGTTGCCGCCGCAGCCGCCGCCACCGCGTCGGAGAGCGACTGTGTACCCGCTGCCACCGCGCCGAATTGCGTCACACCAAGCGCGCGCAGCACCGGGCGGTCATCGGGCAATCGCCGCGCCAGCAGCGCTGCAGCCTCCGCCACCGCACCGTCTTCGGCCATTTGCCACAGCCGCGCCGCGGCGCGTTCATGCAGCAGCGGGCGTGGCACGTCGACCACGAAGCGCCGCACGTCGTGATCGTTGGCGATGCCCCCTGTCCGATGGCGTTGCCAGTGCAGTAGCGATTGCCCGGTTGACCGGATCACTTCCAGTCCGCGCAACGTCCGTTGCCGGTCGCCGGGCAACAGCCGCGCCGCCAGCGCCTGGTCTTCGGTAGCCAACGCCGCCATGGCGTCAAGGGTCGCCAGCGCGCGGACTTCGGCGCGCACATCAGGCGCGATTTCGGGCACCGGCGCGATGCCGTCGAGCAGCGTCGCCAGATACATTCCCGTTCCGCCGACCAGCACCGGCACCCGCCCACCCGCCAGTTCGGCGTCAATCACGACCTTGGCCATTCCGGCCCAGCGCGCCGCGCTGGCAATTTCGTCACCGTCGAGCACGCCATAAAGCCGGTGCGGAACCAGCGCTTCCTCCGCCGCCGACGGCCGCGCGCTGATCAGGCGCAGGTCGGCATAAAGCTGGCTGGCATCGGCGTTGACGATGCTGCCGCCGACGGCCTGTGCCAGCCGCAGCGCGATTGCTGACTTGCCGCTTGCCGTCGGCCCTGTAATGACCACGACCATGGATCCGCTCGTCACGCCGCCTCTTCTTGTCACGCTGGTTGCCGAAAGCGCCCGGCAAGCAGCCTTGTCGGCTGCCGATGCGGCGCTGGCAAGCGATGTGCTGCGCGGCCTGGGCGGCGAGCCCGGGGCACCGAACTGGATCGATGCCGGCGAGGCGCTCGATATTGCTGTCGCCGGCGTACCGGCATCGGCGGCCCGCGGCGCGCTGGAAGCGGCCTTGCCGGCGCTCGACATCATCGTCCAGCCCGCCGCGCTGCCGCGCCGTAGGGCGCTGCTCATCGCTGATATGGATTCAACGATGATCACCTGCGAATGCATCGACGAGCTTGCCGATTATGCCGGGTTGAAGGCCGAGGTCGCCGCCGTCACCGAAGCGGCCATGCGCGGGGAGCTGGATTTCGAAGCCGCGCTCGATGCCCGGGTGGCGCTGCTGGCCGGCATGGACGCTGCGGTGCTCGACCAGTGCCGGCGCGAACGCGTGCGCCTGATGCCCGGCGCCCGGGCGCTGGTCCGCACGATGGCGGCCAATGGCGCCCGCACGCTACTCGTTTCGGGTGGCTTCACCGCCTTCACCGTGCCAGTGGCGGCGCAGATCGGCTTTGCCGCCCAATATGCCAATACGCTGAACATCGAGAATGGCCGGCTGACCGGCACGGTGGCCCGGCCGATCGTCGATGCCGCTGCCAAGCGCACCCATCTGATCGGCGCCGGAGTCCCGTTGCCGGCGACACTGGCGGTCGGTGACGGCGCCAACGACATTCCGATGCTTGAAGCCGCCGGGTTGGGCATCGCCTATCATGCCAAGCCGCGCGCGACGGCCGCTGCTGCTGCTGCCGTTCGCCATGGCGACTTGACCGTGCTGCTGCGGGCGCAAGGCTATGCGCGGCGGGACTGGGTGGTCTGACTGCCACCCGGACGGTTCACGCGTTCAGTATTGGCAGATAAGGCTCAGGCAGGTCAGCCCGGCCTCGGCCTTGGCGAATTCCGAAATATCGAGAAATTCGACCGCGAACCCCGCCGCCGCGATCCGCGCCAGGGTGCGTTCACCGGTCGCGTGGAACACTGTATTGCCCACCGTCAGGCTGTTCGCCGCGAACGGCTCTCCCGGGGCGCTGGCGATGTGGCGGCGGCCGAAGATGGCGGGGTCAAGCCAGTCGGTATTGACCAGCACCAGATCATCGGCGAGCGCCGACACCGCGGTCTTCAGGTGCAGTGCCTTGGCCAACGGCACGGGGGTGACGCGCCAGCCATGGGCGGCCACGCCGTCGGCCACCTGTCGCACGGATTCGGCATTGGTGCGCTGCGTCAGCCCGATGAAGATGTCGCGCCCGACGACCATCACATCGCCGCCATCAATGGTGCCCGGCGCGGTAATGATCAGTTGCGGCCGGTCCGCCGGCAGATGCGGCACGATCGCGGCAATCTCCCCGCGCCGCGACTCGGCGCCCGGGCGGGTGACGATGGTCAGCTCTGGCAGGATGACTGCGGTGTCCTCGACAAAACAGCAATCGGGATGATCGGGCAGCGCCGGCAGCAGCGTCACCTGCGCCCCGGCGCGGGTCAGCGCGGCGCGATAGGCTTCGTGCTGGGCAAGCGCCCGAGTTGGGTCCACCGCCACCCGGTCGATATGGGTCAGTTCCGCCCGCTCCAGTGGCCCGGGCAGGCGGGTGAGGGCGTGGATCATGTGGCCGGGGCCAGCGCCGCCTTAAGCCGTTCATTGACCACGCCCGGGTTGGCCTTGCCGGCCATCGCCTTCATCGTCTGGCCGACGAAAAAGCCGAACAGCGCTTCCTTGCCGGATCGATACTGTTCGACCTTGTCGGCATTGGCGGCGATGATCGCGGCGATGGCGGCATCGATGGCGCCGGTGTCGCTGACCTGTTCGAGTCCGCGCGCCGCGACGATGGCGGCTGGATCGTCACCGGTTTCGACCATGGCTTCGAGCACCTGCTTGCCGATCGAGTTGGAAATCTTGCCTGATGCGATCAGTGCGAGCAGGGCGGCGGCGCGCGCCGGGCTGACCGGGCTCGCCTCGATGCCGACACCCAGTTTCTTGAGCACGCCGAACAGTTCCGATGTCAGCCAGTTCGCCGCCGCCGTCGCCAGCGCCGGGCCAGTGGCATCGAGCACCGCTTCGAAATAGCGCGCGGTTTCGACATCGGCGGTCAGCA
>CAJAHV010000098.1 GCA_903939555.1 uncultured Alphaproteobacteria bacterium
CGTTTCGTAAAATTCCTCCTTGCCCGGAATCCGCTTGGCAAGGTTGAACTGCCCGCCGATTTCGGCCGCTGCGTCGAACAGCGTCACGTCATGGCCGCGCTCCGCCGCCGTGACGGCATAGGCCAGCCCCGCCGGCCCGGCACCGACCACCGCCAGCCGCTTGCGGTGCGCGGTCGGCGCGACGATCAGCTCGGTTTCGCGGCAGGCGCGTGGGTTGACGAGGCAGCTGGTCAGCTTGCCGCCGAACGTGTGGTCGAGACAGGCCTGGTTGCAGGCAATGCAGGTGTTGATCTCGTCCTCGCGGCCCTCCAGCGCCTTTCGCACCAGTTGCGAATCGGCCAGCATCGGCCGGGCCATCGAAACGAGATCGGCATCGCCGCGCGCCAGCACCGCCTCGGCCGTCTCGGGCATGTTGATGCGGTTGCTGGTGATCACCGGGATGCCGAGCTGTTTGCGCAGCCGGCCGGTCACCTGCGCGAAGGCGGCGCGCGGCACCATCGTCGCGATCGTCGGCACCTGGGCCTCGTGCCAGCAGAAATGTGTGCTCATGATGTTGGCGCCGGCGGCTTCGATCGCCTTGGCCAGTGTCAGCACCTCGTCCCACGCCATGCCGCCATCGAGCATGTCCATCGCGGCGATGCGGAAGATGAGCAGGAATTCATCGCCGACCGCGGCGCGCACCCGGCGCACCACCTCGACCGGGAAACGCATGCGGTTTTCGAAATTGCCGCCCCATTGGTCGGTGCGGCGGTTGGTCTTTTCAACCAGGAAAGCCGACAGCAGGTACCCCGCCGAGCCGATGATCTCCACCCCGTCATAGCCCGCCAGCTTTGCCATGGCGGCGCAATTGGCGAAATCGTTGAGCTGTTTTTCGATGCCCTCGTCATCGAGTTCATTGGGCACGAACGGCCCGATGCGCGACTTGACCGCCGAGGGCGCCACCGCCGCCGGCGTATAGGCGAGCGGGCCGGAATGCAGGATCTGCATGCAGATCTTCACATCGGGGTCGGCGGCGTGCACCGCTTCGGTGACCAGCCGGTGCTGCGCGGCTTCGGCTGGCGTCGACAGCTTGCTGTTGCCGCCTCCGGCTTCGGCATTGGGGAAGATGCCGCCGGTGATGATCATTCCCACCCCGCCCCGGGCGCGTTCGGCGAAATAGGCCGCCTGCCGCACGAAACCGCCTTCGATATCCTCCAGCCCGGTGTGCATCGACCCCATCAGGATGCGGTTCTTCAGCCGGGTGAAACCCAGATCGAGCGGCCGGAAGATATGCGGGTATTTGGTTTCACCGATCATCGTCAGTCCCCTGAATTCGTCATTTCTAGCGCCCGGTATAGACCGGCGGGCGCTTTTCCAGAAAGGCCCGCATGCCCTCGGCAAAATCATCCGACGCGGCACACATCAGCTGGTTGCGGTTCTCGATCGCCATGGCGGCTTCCAGGCTCGGCGCGTCGATCGCCATGGCCAGCCCTTCCTTGGTCATCCGCAGCCCCATCGGCGAGGTGGCGAGCATATCATCGACATAGGATTGCGCCGCCGCTTCCAGCCCGGCATCGGGCACGACTTCGGAAACCAGCCCGGTCGCCAGCGCGCGGGGGGCATGGATGAAGCGCCCGGTCAGCATCAGTTCCGCCGCCACCGAGGCCCCGACCAGCCGCGGCAGGAAATAACTCACCCCCATGTCGCACGAGCTCAGCCCCAGCTTGATGAAGGCCGCGTTCATCCGCGCACTTTCCCCGGCGATGCGGATATCAGCGGCCAGCGCAAAGGCAAGGCCACCGCCGCACGCCGCCCCGTGCACCGCCGCGATGATCGGCTGCGGGCAGCGCCGCATGCGGATATAGACATCGGCGAGATAGCCCTGGAAACCGAAGCCGCCGCCGAAGGGGATGGCGCCGCGGTCGATCGCGCCCTGATCCTTGATGTCGAGCCCGGTGCAAAACGCCCGGCCGGCGCCGCGCATCACGACGATGCGCACGCTGGCGTCGTTATACAGCTTGCCGAAATAATCGCTCAGTTCATGCACCATCGCCAGCGAGATGCTGTTCATCGCCTCGGGCCGGTTCAGCGTCAGCCAATCGGTCGCCCCGCGCTTTTCGACCGTGATCGTGGTGTAATTCGTCATCTTGAACCCATCAGCGTGAGCCTTGCCCGTCGTCGATCTTGATGACCGTGCCGGTCACGCATTCCGATGCCGGTGACAACAGGAACAACAGGCTCGAATCCATCTGCGCCGGATCACCGATGCGGCCGCGCGGGAAAAACTGGGTGATATCGCCCATGCGCGCCAGCATGCCGTCCATCATTTCCGAACTGAAGGCGCCGGGCGCCAGCGCATTGACGTTGATATGGTTCTTCGCCCATTCGACCGCCAGCGCCTCGGTCATCCGCACCACCGCGCCCTTGCTCGTCGAATACAGCGCCGCGCCATTGCCGGCATAATCATAGGCCGCCATCGAAGCGATGTTGACAATCCGCCCCGGCATCTTCGCTGCGATCAAGCGCCGCGCCACCTCGCACGACAGGATGAACGGCGCCCGCACATTGGTATCGAGCACCCGGTCGATCAGCTCCACCGACATTTTCACGGCGCGCTGTGCATCGGGAATGCCGGCATTGTTGACCAGCAGGCTGACCGGCCCCAGCGCCGCCTCCACCGTGCCGACAATGCTGGTCAACTGGTCAGCATCGATCACGTCGAGCGCAAAGCCCTGCGCCACCCCGCCCGCCGCCTCGATCTCGGCGACCAGCGCCGCCAACCGGTCGGTGCGCCGCGCCGTCACCGCCACCTTCGCCCCCGCCGCCGCGATCACCCGCGCAAACCGCCAACCCAGCCCCGCCGACGCACCGGTGACCAACGCGACCTGGCCCGACAGATCATGCGCAGCATTGGGCAGGGGAAAACGCATCGGAACCCTTTCGTTTCACGCCAGTCTCGCCCGGGAACAGGCATGGGCGCTACTGGTGCTACTGGCAGTAAGCGGGGGGTGTGCCTGCGGGAGAGGGACTTGTCTTTGCCTCCGGCGGCTGGGGCCTGAGGCCCCAGACCCAATTTTGTAGGGTGTGCACACGCTGAATTCCAGGGCGCAAAAAACGCAAAATCATCATGATAAATCAACTGTACAATAAAAATATTATATGATTAATTATCGGTTGGCCACATCAAGGGAGAGCAGAGGATGAAAAACACACTCATTATTTTAATCGCGATATCATCATCGACAGCGGCACTCGCACAACAACAATCTTCGAGTGGCGTCACGAATCACAGTGTTTCCGGGCATCAAGTGACGCATGGAAACTCATCTACCCCAGTCAGCCGGGGTAGCTATACAACAAATACAGTATCGCCGGGAAATGGCACAGGCATTGCACCATATGTCGGCACGTCTACCAGTTCGAGTAATCCAAGTGATCAAGGGCAGACAGGATATTCTGCAGGTGTGACTATACCTTTTGGATCGCCGCCGCCTCAATCTAAAAGCTCTGGCCCAGCCAAGGTTTCCCCGCAGTAGGTATTCTACGCAGTAGCTACGACGTAGTGGAAAAATTGTTCTTCATGCATTTGGACGAAAGAGCAACCTAACCCACTACGCCGGCACGTGTGCTCCCTCTCCCGCAAGCGGGAGAGGGAGCTGTGGGGTGGGGGCGAGCTTCCGCGCGCGCGCCGGGTGAGAGTGTACATTTGTGTCGAAACGCGCGGATACTCTAACCCGCCGCGCTTGTGCGCAGGTCACCCTCTCCCGTCACGAGAGAGATTACTCCGCCGCCACCCCGAGCAACCCGCCCTGCCGGTCATCCGCAGCCTCATTCGCCGGCGCTTCGCTTAGCGCCTTGGCGCCTTTGCGCGAATCGAAGGCATCCCACACTTCGTTCCAGTTCCCCTTCGTCGCGGCCTTGGAATATTCCGTCGCGCGGGCTTCGAAGAAGTTGGCGTGTTCGACGCCGTTAAGCAGCGGCGTCAGCCAGGGCAGAGGGTGTTCTTCGATCATGTAGATCGGCTTCATGCCGAGTTGCTTCATGCGCCAGTCGGCGGTGAAGCGGACGTACTTCTTGATGTCGCTGGCGGTCATGCCGTTGACCGGGCCCATTTCGAAGGCGAGATCGACGAAATTATCCTCGAGCCGGACGGTGCGCTGGCAGATGTCGGCGATTTCGTCGCGCAGCTTGTGGGTCAGCACGCCGGTTTCGGCGCAAAAGGCGTGGAACAGCTTGATGATGCCTTCGCAGTGCAGCGATTCATCGCGCACGGACCAGGTGACGATCTGGCCCATGCCCTTCATCTTGTTGAAGCGCGGGAAGTTCATCAGCATGGCGAAGCTGGCAAACAGCTGCAGTCCTTCGGTGAAGCCGCCGAACATGGCGAGGGTCCGCGCGATATCGGTGTCGGTATCGACGTTGAAATCGGCGAGATAGTCATGCTTGTCGCGCATTTCCTTGTAGTTGAGGAAGGCGCTGTATTCGCTTTCGGGCATCCCGATCGTGTCGAGCAGGTGCGAGTACGCCGCGATGTGCACCGTTTCCATGTTGCTGAACGCCGCCAGCATCATCTTGACTTCGGTCGGCTTGAACACCCGGCCGTATTTTTCGTGGTAGCAATCCTGCACTTCCACGTCCGCCTGGGTGAAGAAGCGGAAGATCTGGGTGAGCAGATTGCGTTCGTGATCGGTCAGCTTCTGCGCCCAGTCACGGCAATCCTCGCCCAGCGGCACTTCTTCCGGCATCCAGTGGATCTGCTGCTGGCGCTTCCAGAAATCATAGGCCCAGGGATATTCGAAGGGCTTGTAGGAGCGCGAAGCCTTGAGGAGCGACATGGGGTGAGTCCTTGAAGAAGAGGCAGGGGGTGACCCCCTGCACCCCGGTTATTGGGTGGGTGTTAAATCAATGGGGTGCAGGGCCTCAGGCCCTGCCCGCCGGAGGCTTTTGGCTCGCCTTACTGGCAAGCAAGGCATTCGTCATAATCCTTCATTTCCATGCGCATGATCGGTGCGGCGGCGGTGTTGTCCGCCTCCACGCCGCCGGCGAAACCGGCGCGCTGGATGGACATGGAACGCAGGTAATAGAGCGATTTGATGCCGAGTTCCCAGGCGCGGTAATGGAGCATGAGCAGGTCCCATTTTTCCACATCGGCGGGGATGAACAGGTTGAGTGACTGTGCCTGGTCGATGAACGGCGTGCGGTCTCCGGCGAGTTCGAGCAGCCAGCGCTGATCGATTTCGAAGGCGGTGCGATAGACGGCCTTCTCATCGACGCTGAGGAAATCGAGGTGCCCGACCGAGCCGCCGTGTTCGAGGATCGAGTTCCATACCGCGTCGCTGTTCTTGGATTTGGCGATGAGCAGTTTTTCGAGATAGGGGTTCTTGACGACGAAGCTGCCCGACAACGTCTTGTGGGTATAGACGTTGGCCGGGATGGGTTCGACGCAGGCGCTGGTGCCGCCGGCGATGATCGAGATGCTCGCGGTGGGAGCAATCGCCATCTTGCACGAAAAGCGCTCCATGACGCCCATGTCGGCGGCATCGGGGCAGGGGCCGCGTTCGGCCGCCAAATTCATCGACGCCTGATCGACCTGGGCGCGGATGTGCTTGAACATCTTGAGGTTCCACGACTTGGCCATGGCGCCTTCGAAGGCCAGCCCGCGCGCCTGATAGAAGCTGTGCAGGCCCATGACGCCAAGGCCGACGGAACGTTCGCGTTCGGCGGCATATTTGGCGCGTGCCATTTCGGGTTCGGCGCGGTCGATGTAATCCTGCAGCACATTGTCGAGGAAGCGCATGCAATCTTCGATGAAGCCGGGGTCGGTGTTCCACTGGTCCCAGGTTTCGAGGTTGAGCGACGACAGGCAGCAGACCGCGGTGCGGTCATTGCCGAGATGGTCCGGCCCGGTGGGCAGGGTGATTTCGGAACACAGGTTGGACGTGCTGACCTTCAGCCCCAGATCGCGCTGGTGCTTGGGCATGGTGCGGTTCACTTCATCGACGAAGATGATGTAGGGCTCGCCGGTCGCCAGCCGGGTTTCGACCAGCTTGGTGAACAGGCTGCGGGCATCGACCTGACCGCGCTTTTCGCCGGTTTTGGGGCTGACGAGGTCGAAGGTCGTGCCATCGCGCACCGCTGCCATGAAGTCGTCGGTGATGAGGACGCCGTGGTGTAGATTGAGCGCCTTGCGGTTGAAATCGCCCGAAGGTTTGCGGATTTCGAGGAATTCCTCGATTTCGGGGTGCGACACGTCGAGATAGACGGCCGCCGAGCCGCGGCGCAGCGAGCCCTGCGAGATGGCGAGGGTGAGCGAATCCATGACGCGCACGAACGGGATGATGCCGCTGGTCTTGCCATTGAGGCCGACGGGTTCGCCGATGCC
>CAJAHV010000099.1 GCA_903939555.1 uncultured Alphaproteobacteria bacterium
GGGCACATTGCCGGGGTTGAGCGTGTCGAGGAGGCGGAGCAGATCGTCGGGCTCGGTCGTCGGGCCGCATTTGAGGCCAAGCGGATTGCCGACACCGCGCAGGAATTCGACATGCGCCGAACCGGCAAAGCGGGTGCGGTCACCAATCCACAGCATGTGCGCCGAGGTGTCGTACCAGTCGCCGGTCAATGAATCCTGCCGGGTCATCGCCTGCTCATAACCGAGCAGCAGCGCTTCATGGCTGGTGAAGAAGCTGGTGCCCTTCAACTGCGGCACGGTTTCGGGGGAAATCCCGCAGGCCGCCATGAAATCCAGCGCTTCGCCGATCCGGTCGGCGAGCGCGGTATATTGGTCCGACCACAGCGAACGACCGGTGAAATCAAGGTTCCATTTATGGACCTGGTGCAGATTGGCATAACCGCCGCTGGCAAAGGCGCGCAGCAGGTTGAGCGTCGCCGCTGATTGCATGTAGCCGGTGCGCATGCGTTCGGGATCGGGGGTGCGCGCCGCGGCGGTAAAGGCGATGTCGTTGACATTGTCGCCGCGATAGCTCGGCAGCGAGACACCGCCGATATCCTCGAAATCGCCCGAGCGCGGCTTGGCGAACTGCCCCGCCATGCGGCCGACCTTCACCACCGGCATCTTCGAGGCAAAGGTCAGCACCACCGCCATCTGGAGCAGTACGCGGAAGGTGTCGCGGATGTTGTTGGGGTGGAAATCGGCAAAGCTTTCGGCGCAATCGCCGCCCTGCAGCAGGAAGGCCTTGCCGGCCTCGACATCGGCGAGTTGCGTCGTCAGATCGCGCGCTTCGCCGGCAAACACCAGCGGCGGATAGGATAGCAGCTCGCGCTCCACCGTTTCGAGCGCCGTCGCATCGGGGTAGCTGGGCAGTTGCCGCGCTTCATGGGCGCGCCAGCTGGTCGGGGTCCAAGGTGTGGTGATGGTCATGATGGCGAATTCAATGGCGCAGGTCGCGGGGGGACGCAAGATTTTCGCGTATGATGCTTGGGGGTGGGCGTCGCGGCACAGCCGCGCCGTGACGTCGGACGGGTTCGGCCGGTGTTTCCGGCCGCCCCGCCGGCCGAGTTTGCGCCTGTCGGCGCGCAGCCTGGGCCGCGCGCGCGGCGCGTCACTTCATCAGCACCAGTTCCTCGCTCATCGTCGGGTGCAGCGCCACCGTGTCGTCGAACTGCGCCTTGGTCAGCCCGGCCTTGATGCAGATCGCCACCGCTTGCAGAATCTCCGGCGCATCCGGCCCGATCATGTGCGCACCGACCACCTTGTCGCTCGCTTCGTCGACGATGAGTTTATACAGCGCACGCTCGTTGCGTCCGGCGAGCACGTTGCGCATCGGCCGGAAATCCGAGGTGAAGACCTTGACCGTGCCATAATGGTCGCGCGCCGCCGCCTCGCCCAGCCCGACGCTGCCGAGCGGCGGGTTGGAGAATACCGCGCTCGGGATGGCGCTGTAATCGACCCGCCAGCGCCGGGTGCCAAACAATCGGTCGGCAACGGCATGGCCCTCGCGGATGGCGATGGGCGTCAATTGCACCCGGTCGGTGACATCGCCGACGGCATGGATGTGCGCCACATTGGTCTGGCTGTCGGCATCGACGCGGATGGCGCCGCTGTCGTCGAGTGCAACCCCGGCGGCCGCAAGCGCCAGCCCTTCGATATTGGGCCGCCGCCCGACCGCCCACAGGAACACATCGGTTTCGATCGACTTGCCATCGCTGAAGTGCACGGTGATGGCGTCACCCGATTTTTCCAGCCGGTCGAGCCGGCAGTTCAATTTGAAATCGATGCCCTTGGCCATCGAAATGCCGAGCAGCCGTTCGGCGAGCGCCGGTTCCCAATCGCGCAGGATCGTCTCGCTGCGGTTGATCAGCGTCACCTCGACGCCCAGTTCATGGAAGACCCCGGCGAATTCATTGGCGATATAGCCGCCGCCGGCGATGACCATGCGGCGCGGCAGCGCCGGCAGGTGAAACACCTCGTTCGAGGTGATGCCAAGCTCGGCACCCGGGATCTCGGGAATGAACGGCCGCGCCCCGGTGGCGACAAGGATGTGGCGGGCGGTATAGTGCGTGCCATCGACGGCAACGGTATGCGCATCGAC
>CAJAHV010000100.1 GCA_903939555.1 uncultured Alphaproteobacteria bacterium
CGCATCCTCGGCATGGTAGCGCCGGTTGTGCTCGGCGATCTGGGCGGCGAGCAGCGCCAGTTCGGCGCTGGCTTCGGCATCGGTCTGGGGCATTGCGGTCATGGCAGCCTGATAGCACCACCCGCCGCGCTGCGGGAGGGGGGCGGATTGACCGGGCGCGGGAAATTGCGCCAATTGCCGTGATGAACCCGCTTTATGCCGCGCTGCCGACAACGATTTTCGAAACCATGTCGGCGCGCGCGCGTGCCACCGGCGCGATCAATCTCGGGCAAGGCTTTCCCGACAGTGGTTGGCCGCAGGATGTGCTGGCGGTGGCGGCGGATGCCTTGCTGACCGGCAACAACCAATATCCGCCGATGCCGGGCCTGCCCGAGCTGCGCCGCGCGATTGCCGACCATTATCAGGCGCATCAGGGTGTGACGCTCGATTGGCAAAGCGAAGTCACCGTCACCTCGGGTGCCACCGAAGCGCTCGCCGCCGCCATTTTCGCGCTGGTGACGCCGGGCGACGAGGTTGTGCTGTTCCAGCCGTTGTATGATGCCTATTTGCCGCTGGTTCGGCGCGCCGGGGGCATCCCCAAGCTGGTGCGGCTGGCGCCACCGCACTGGCAATTCGATGCGGCGATGCTGGCCGCCGCTTTCAGTCCGCGCACCCGGCTGGTCATCATCAACAACCCGCTCAACCCCAGCGCCTCGACCTTCGACCGTGCCAGCCTCGAACTGCTTGCCGGCTTTGCCGAACGCCATGACGCGGTGGTGCTCAGCGATGAAGTTTGGGAACAGGTCGTCTTTGATGGCCGCACCCACACCAGCGTGCTCACCGTGCCTGCCTTGCGGGATCGCAGCGTCAAGATCGGATCGGGCGGCAAGATCTTTGCGCTGACCGGCTGGAAGATCGGCTGGTTGTGCGCCGCGCCGCCGCTGACCCGGGCGCTGGCGCGCTCGCACCAGTTCCTCACCTTCACCACCCCGCCCAATCTGCAAGCCGGCATCGCCCATGGGCTGGGCAAGGATGCCGGCTGGTTCACGGCGATGCGCAGCGGCTTCCAGCGGTCACGCGACCGGTTGGTGGCGGGGTTGACGACCGCCGGCTTCACGATGCTGCCCGCCGCCGGCACCTATTTCGTCTCGATCGACCTGGCGGCGTCGGGGATCATGCACGATGATGTGACGGTCGCCGACCGCCTGATCGATGCCGGTGTCGCCACCATTCCGGTGTCGGTGTTTTACGGTGAAGATCCGGTTACCAGTACCTTGCGGCTGTGTTTTGCCAAACAGGATGCGGTTATCGATGCCGCGATCGAGCGGTTGGCGGCGGCGCTGCCGGGGCTGCGCGGTTAGGGCGGCGCGATTACGGCTGCTTCACCACCACCGGCCCGCCCTTCACTGCCGGCGCGCCGTTGAGATAATGCGCCAGCCAGGCGTCGACCTCGCGATAGAATTGCCGGCTGTCCTCGGGCTTGAGAATCCAGTGCCAGGCATCGGGGAAGATCAACAGCCGGCTCGGCACCTGCTGGCGTTGCAGCGTCGCCCAGGTTTCCAGCGTGTTGGCCAGCGGCACGCGGAAATCGCGTTCGCCGGCGGTCAGCAGCATCGGCGTTTTCCAATCCATGCCATAGGTGATCGGGCTCTGGTCGCGCCACACCTTGCTGTCGCCCCACGGCGGCCCACCGCTGGCGACTTCGCGGCCATAGCTGAAATCGCTGGTGCCCCATTGGGTTTGCAGATCGACTTCACCGGCATGGCTGACGAGGCATTTGTAGCGCGTTGTCGATGCTTCCAGCCAGTTGGCAAGGTGGCCGCCATAACTGGCGCCGCCGGCACAGGCGTTGGCCTTGTCGATGAACGGATACAGCCGCGCCGCTTCATCGGCGGCTTCGTTGATTTCATTGGCCGGCCCGCGCAACGGATCAAGCTTGATGCTGCGTGCGAATTCTTCACCATAACCCGTTGAACCACTGTAATCTGTCATCAATACGACATAGCCGGCGCGGGCGAGCAGATGCGGGTTCCAGCGCAGCCCGATGGCATCTTCATGCATCGATGCCGGGCCACCGTGCATCAGCACCAGCAAGGGGTATTGGCGCGCCGCATCGAACGCTGGTGGTTTGATGATCATGCTGTGGATGCGCCGGCCATTTTTCGCGGTGAACCAGAAATGCTCGGGGCTGGCCCAATCGATGCCCGCCGCTTCGGCGACATTGACGCTGGTCAGGTTGCGATGCGTGCGCGCCCCCGCATCGATACGGACGATTTCGGCCGGGTTGATGGCGCTGCCATAGCTGGCGACCAGCACCGGTGCCGTTGCCTTTTCGGCGATGCTGACGCTGGCATAGCCGCCGACACGGGGCGCGATGACCAGCGCGGCTTTGCCGCCCGCTACCGGCACACGGTAAAGGTTGCGCATCCCGGCTTCGGGA
>CAJAHV010000101.1 GCA_903939555.1 uncultured Alphaproteobacteria bacterium
CCGCTTCGGCGCGCGCGGTGGCGCGGGCCTCGCGCGCCGCCGCAACCGCTTCGTCGGCGGCGCGGGCCTGGCCGCTGAGCCGCTGCAAGCCGGCTTCGGCAAGCGCGAGCGTATCGGCGGCGACGACGCGGGCGGCTTCGGCGGCGACGCTGCGGCTGGCGATACTGGCGATATTCTCGGCGATCACGGCGCTGCGGCCGGCAATTTCAGCCTGTTCGGCGCGCGCACTATCGGCCCTGCACGAAAGTTCGGCCTGTTGCCCAGCGCTAGCGCTGCGGCGCGCCTGCCAGCCGGTGCGCTCCTGGGCGATGGCAGCAAGGCGGCGGCTAGCAGTGTCGACCTCGCGCGCCCGTGCATCGTCGGCAGCACGAGCAGTGGCGACGGCAGCGCGGGCGGTTTCGGCGGCGGTCCGCGCGGTGGCAAGTTCACCGGCCAACGCCGAGAGTGCGTCGCTGGCCGGCACCGCGGCGCGGGCGGCGGCAAGATCGGTGCCCAAGCGTTCCTGTTCGGCGGCGGCGCGGGCGGTGGCCGATTGCAGGCTGGCTTCCTCGCCGGCCCGCCGGCTTGCGGCGGTTTCGGCGGCGGCAAAACGCGCGCGCGCTTCGGCCAGCCCGCGCGCTGCGGCGTCGCGCGCGGCGCGGGCAACACGTTCGCCATCATGGGCGCGCCCCGCCTCGGCAACGGCAGCGGCGAGCGCTTCGCCGGCGGCGGCGACATCGGCTTCGGCGCGTTCGCGTTCACGCGCGACTTCGGCCGCGCGGCGGCGGGCGCGCAGCCGCGCGGCGGCGGCATCGGTGCGGCCGCCGGTGTCGACAAAGCCATCCCAGCGCCACAACGCCCCGGCCAGCGTGACCAGCCGTTGCCCGGGCTGCAACTGCGCTGCCAGCGCTGGCGCGGCGTCGGCCGCGACAACGCCGATCTGTGCCAGCCGCCGCGCAAGTTCGGGCGGCGCGCTGACCCGCGCGGCAAGCGGCTCAGCCCCCGATGGCAGGGCCGGATCAGTCACGGCCACCTCCCCGGACGCCACCCCGGCCCCCACCCCGCCCCAGCGCCGTGCGCCGACACTGTCGGCCGGGCCGGCATCGAGATCATCGCCCAGCGCTGCTGCGAGCGCGGCTTCGTAGCCAGCATGGGTTTCGACGCGGTCGGCGATGCGTGGCCCCTTGCCCTGATCGGCGGCGAGCCGGCGGCCCAGCGCATCGGCTTCGGCGGTCAGGCTGGCGAGCGTGGTCCGGGCAGCAGCATGGCCGGCGGCGGCTTCGGCACGCGCAGCTTCGCAAGCGGGGCGCGCGGCTTCGGCCGTGGTGAGCGCCGCTTCGCCCGCCGCCAGCGCGGCGATTGCCGCATCGACCGCCGCCGCCAGCCCGGCCGTATCGGGGGCGGGCGCCAGCCGTGCCATCCGCGCGCTCAAGTCACGGCCCTCGGCATCGGCGCGGGCCAGCCGGGCGGTCGCGGCTTCCACCGCCGTTTGGGCGCTGCGCACCTGTGCGGCGGCAGCGGCATGGCCGTCGAGCGCGGCACCAAGGCGGGTTTCGGCTGCCGCTGCCGCACTGACCGTTGTGGCAACCGTCGCGGCGGTCTCGGGCTGGGCAGCTTGCGACGCCGCAAGCTGTGCCGTCAGCGCGGCCGCTTCACCATCGAGCCGGGCAGCGGCGGCGGCGGCATCATCGGCAAGGCTGGCTTCACGCGCCGCATCGCGCGCCACCGTGGCGAGCAGCGCCTGCAATTCAGCCTGACGCCGCGCCGCGCCCGCTGCTTCGGCGTCAAGCAGCGCGCGCGACTGGCGCAGTGTCTGCACCGCGGCTGCGGCTTCGGCCTCGGCGAGGCGCAGGTCGGGCAGGCCGGCGCTGGCATTGGTCGCCTCGGTCGCCAGCGCGGCGGCAATGCGGGTCAGGTCGCCGGTCTTGGCCTCGGCATCGGCCGCCGCTGCCTGTGCCGCGGCCGCCGCCCCCTGCGCCGCGCGCCAGCGGGCGAACAACAGCGCGGCTTCGGCCATTTTCAGCCGGTCGGACAGGGCGCGATAGCGTTCGGCGGCCTTGGCCTGGCGACGCAGCGAACCCGCCTGTGCCTCAAGCCCGCGCACGACATCATCAAGCCGTGCGACATTGGCCTCGGCGGCGCGCAGGCGAATTTCAGCCTCGCGCCGCCGCACGTGCAGCCCGGCGATACCGGCGGCTTCTTCGAGCAGCATCCGGCGCTCGGCCGGCTTGGCGGCGATGATCGCGCTGATCCGCCCCTGCCCGACGATCGCTGGCGAATGTGCGCCGGTTGCGCTGTCGGCGAACAACAGCCGCACATCCTGCTGCCGCGTGTCGCGACCGTTGACGCGATAATCGGATCCGGTGCCGCGCTCGATGCGCCGCGACACTTCGATTTCTTCACCTGCGGCGCCGGCCAGGGCCAGTGTCACCTGGGCAAAACTGCGCGATGGCCGCGCGCCGGTGCCGGCGAAAATGACATCATCCATGCCGCCCGAGCGCATCGATTTCGGGCTGGCTTCGCCCATCACCCAACGCAGCGCTTCGAGCAGGTTGGACTTGCCGCAGCCATTGGGGCCGACAACGCCGGTCAGCCCGGGTTCGATGCGCAACTCGGTCGCCTCGACAAACGATTTGAAGCCCGCGAGCCTGAGCCGCCGGAACTCCACCCCGCCTAGCGCCCCCCGCGCCGGTTCATGGCGCCAAGGCCGCCTGCAATTTCGGTTCGAGCGCTGCCCAATCGAACACATCGTCCAGATATTGGCCGTTGAGGATGAAACCCGGCGTGCCGGTAACCTTGTAGGTCTCCACCGCCGCTTGCCGGATTTCGATCAACCGGTCAGCCTGTGCCTTGTCGCCGACACAGGCATCGAAACGCGCCCGCGACATGCCAAGCGTGGCGGCATAGCTGTCCAGCTTGCCCGTCACGGCCAGCGCCGCGATCTGCTTGTCGGCGGGCAGCGCGGCCATGCGCGTGCGATCATCCTCGCTGAGCGTCGTGAAGGGCTGGGTCCATTGCGGCTGGTCAGGGTAAAAACTGTTCAGCGCCGAAAAGAAGCTCTTGGCATTGCCCGAACAGCGCGCCACCAGCGCCGCGCCCATATCGGGGCCGTTGAGCACGAAGCTGCGATATTCATAGCTGAGCTTGCCGCTGGCGACATATTTGCCGAG
>CAJAHV010000102.1 GCA_903939555.1 uncultured Alphaproteobacteria bacterium
CGCCGCCATCCATGTCAGCCCCGAAGCCGCCACTGGTGGCCCGCTGGCGCGGGTGATGGATGGCGACATCATCCGGCTGTGCGGCCATGACGGCACGCTGGAATTGCAAGTCGCGCCCGATGTGCTCGCCGCGCGCGCTGCCGCCCCGCCGCCGCGCGCCGTCGATGGCACCGGGCGCGAATTGTTCGCGCTGCTGCGGATCGGTGCCGATGATGCCGAGCGCGGCGCCTCCGCCATGCTGGTCGCGGCCGGGTTGTGAGCGAAACAGTTACCGAAGTCGTCGCGGCCGATATCGGCGGCACCCATGCGCGCTTCGCCATCGCCGAAGTGGCGGGCGGCCGCGTCGTGCACCTCAGCACCCCGGTCATCCTGCGCGCCGCCGATTTCGCCGGGCTGGCCCCGGCCTGGGCGGCGTTCGGCGCAGCGCTCGGCCGGCCGCTACCCCGGCGTGCCGGCATCGCCGTCGCGGCGCCACCGGGGGCCATCTACAAATTCACCAACAGCGACTGGGTGGTGCGGCCCGACGATCTGAAGGCCGGTCTCGGTCTGGAAGATTTTATCCTGATCAATGATTTCGCCGCCGTAGCGCACGCCGTCGCCGGGCTCGATGCGGCGCATTTCCGGCATTTCGCTGGCCCCGCCACCCCGCTGGCGGCGGCGCGCCTCACCAGCATCATCGGCCCCGGCACCGGGCTCGGCGTCGCGCAATTGCTGCGCGACGGTAACCACCACCATGTCATCGCCACCGAAGGCGGCCATATCGGCTTTTCCCCCGTCGATGCCATCGAGGCGCAGGTCGCGGCGCGGGTGGCGGCCCGGCATGGCCGCTGCTCGATCGAGCGGCTGGTCTCGGGCGCCGGGCTGGCCGCGATCGCCGAAACGCTGGCGCATGATGCCGGGCACGAACTGCCGCCGCGCGATGACAAGGCGCTGTGGATCGCAGCGCTCGCCGGCGATGATCCGCTGCTCGACGAGGCAGTCGCAATCTTCTGCCGCATCTGGGGGTCGATCACCGGCGATCTGGCGCTGGCACAGGGCGCCGAAGCGGTGGTGCTCGCCGGTGGCATCGGCGCGCGGTTGGCCCCGCGTCTCGCAGCCTCGGGCTTTGCCGCGCGCTTCATCGCCAAGGGCCGCTATGCCGGTCGCATGGCCGCCCTGCCCGTCCACCTCATCACCCACCCCGAACCCGGGCTTTATGGCGCCGCCGCAGCGCTGGCCGGAGCAATTTCATGAACACCGCCGCCCTGAATACAGATGCAGTGATGCGCCTCGCGCCGATCATCCCGGTCATCGTGATCGATAATGCCGCCCGCGCCCGGGCCGTCGCCGAAACACTCGTCGCCGCCAACATGCTGGCGCTGGAGGTAACGCTGCGCACCCCCGCCGCGCTCGATGCCATCGCCGAAATGGCGCGCGTGCCCGGCGCGGTCGTCGGCGCCGGCACCGTGCTCAACGAAACGCAACTCGACGCCGCCATCGCCGCCGGCGCGCGCTTCATCGTCTCGCCGGGACTGACCGACCGGCTGGGCGCCGCCGTGCGCGAACGCGGCATCCCCTGGCTTCCCGGTGTCGCCAACGCCAGTGACATCATGCGCGGCCTCGATCTCGGCCTTGATCGCTTCAAATTCTTCCCGGCGGTCGCCAGCGGCGGCATCCCGGCGCTGAAAGCGCTGTCGGCGCCGTTCGGCATGGCGAAATTCTGCCCGACGGGCGGAATTGCGGCTGACACCGCCAAGGACTGGCTGGCGCTGCCGTCGGTCGTCTGCGTCGGCGGGTCGTGGATGGTGCCGACGGCTTGATGCTTTCAGGGCAGAGCCTCCTGAGGCTGGGGCCTAAGGCCCCAGACCCCATTTCGTCGGCGTAATTTCTCGCGCCGCCCACTGGTATTATTCACGTAAATCAAAAGGGGTCTGGGGC